>JBDTWC010000001.1:0-16904 GCA_040006875.1 Acidobacteriota bacterium
GTGACTTCGCGGCCCCTCGCGTCGCACTCGACCCAGCATCTCTCTCCGCTCCACCTTCCGCGCGGCGCGGACGGTGGTGGCAGACCCGCCGCTGCTCCAGAGTTCCGCGATCGAGAGACGCCAGGCCGAGCGCGCCGCTCGCCTCGATTCGCCTCGCCCTGACCTGTCGCTCTCTCGCGTCGCCCTGGCGACGCGAGCGGAGCGAATCGGCTCAGCGCGATGCCTTGCGATCGACCGCGACGCCCTTGAGGTAGACGGCCGCGATCTTGCGCGTGTTGGTGATGTCGGTGAGCGGGTTGGCGTCGAGCACCAGCAGGTCGGCCTTCTTCCCCACCGCGACGACGCCGCTGTCGGCCAGGCGCAGGAACGCGGCGCCGTTCCTGGTCGCCGACACGATCACCTGGCCCGGCGTCATGCCGGCCGCCACCATGTCGGCCATCTCGACGTGCGGCGCCCATGGCGTGTTGCCGTCGGTGCCGACCGTGATCGTCACGCCGGCGTCGGAGAGTTTCTTGAGGTTCCGGCCCTGGATGCCCCACGTCTTCTGCGCGTCGGGGCGATCGGTGGCACCGGCCTGGAGCTTGGTCAGCTCGCCCTCGGGGATGCTGCCCTTGAGCCAGCGGTAGTCCACGGCCACGCCACGGTCGGGCATGTTCGGGATGAGCACGACGTTCCTGTGGGCGCGGAACAGCGCCACCACCGCATCGTCGGCGTCGAGGTCGCGAATGCCGTGGGCGAACACGTCGATGCCGGCCTCGAGCAGGCCCTTGGCATCCGACAGGTTGAAGATGTGGGCAGCCACGCGGAGCTGGTGCTTGTGGGCCTCATCGATGACCACGCGGTAGAGTTCTGGCGCCAGCTTCTTGTATTTGCCGTCGCGATCGTCGACCCAGATCTTGATGATGTCGACCTTCAGCGCCGCCTGCTCCTGCACCGCCGTGCGGGCCTCGGCCGGGGTCGTGATCCAGTAGGGCACGTCGGTGCGGCCGGGCTCGGGCGAGGTGATGCCGCGACCGGCCAGGAAGTAGCGGGCCATGCCGGCCGGCTGTTCGGCGCGCACCGTGAACGGATCGCCGGGCGGGTCCAGGCCGAGGCTGAGCGCGGCACTGATGCCGAAGTAGGCGCGCTGACGCAGGTCGGTGAGCAGCGCCTCGCGCGTGGTCGACAGGTGGACGTGCGTGTCGATGATGGTCGGCATCACCGTCTTGCCCGCCAGGTTGACCCGCGCGGCACCTGCGGGCACCTTGATCGTCGGCCCTGGTCCGACCTGCGTGATGGTGTCGCCAGTGACGACGATGGTGGCGTTCTCGATCGGCGCTCGGCCATCGCCGGGAATCACCCGCGCGCCTTCGAACACGGTGACGCGAGTTTGTGCGTACACCACGTCGCGGCGCCCGGCGACCACGCCAGTGGCCAGCAGACCGGCCACGACCACGAGCGACCACGAGCGGAACTTCAGCACATGCATGCGAGCCTCCATGGAGAACGGGACATCCTAGCGCAGGCCGCCACGGCCCTGGTCAGCGCGGGCCGGGTTCGAGGCGCAGCAGCACGCCGTCATCCTCGTCGGTGATCACGTAGAGCGCGCCGTCGGGCCCCTGTCGCACGTCGCGGATGCGCTGATGCAGGTCGGTGAGCAAGGTCTCGCGGCGAATCTCCTGCAGACGATCGTTCAGCACGACCCGCTCGAGGCCGCCGGTGCGCGGCACTTCGCCGCGCCGCGCGCTGCCCACAAACAGATTGCCCCGCCATGCCGGAAAGCGGTCGCCGGTGTAGAACGCCATGCCGGTCGGTGCGATCGACGGCACCCATAGCAGCACCGGCGGCTCGTCGCCGCCGGCCAGCGGCGACGCGGACATGCGCGTGCCGTCGTAGTTGCGGCCGTAGGTCGCGTTCGGCCAGCCGTAGTTGCGCCGCGCCTCGACCAGGTTCACTTCGTCGCCGCCGTTCGGGCCGTTGTCGGCCGCGAGCACCGCACCGGACGCGGTGTGAACGGTGATGCCCAACTGGTCGCGGAACCCCAGCGCGAACACTTCGGCTCGGGCCCCGGGCCGGCCCACGAACGGGTTGTCGGGCGGGACCGTGCCATCGTCCTTGAGCCGCAGCACCTTGCCGTAGACGCTGGTCAGCTGCTGCGCGTAGTCGCCGCCGGTGGCGCCGGTGGTCATGTAGATCAGCCCGTCGGTGCCGAAGGCCACGCGCGAGCCGCTGTTGCCGTCCTTGAATTCGCCGGCGAAGATCTCCTCAAAGCCAGTCACCGCCGTGCCGTCGAAGCGGCCGCGCCCCAATGCGACGGCGCTTTTGCTGGCCGACTCACTCGCGCCCGCTTTGTTGTAGGTGAGGTAGATGAGCCCGTTGGTCGCGAACTGCGGATGCAGGACCACGTCCTGCCACCCGCCGCCGCGGATGATCGCCGGTGCCGGCAGACCCGCGACCGGCACGGGCTCGAGCGTGCTCTTGGTGCCGGTCGCCTGGCGCACCAGGCGCAGCGCCTTGCCCCGCTCGGTGACGAGCGCGTCGCCGTTGGGCAACAAAGCCAGCCCGAACGGATGCACCAGGCCGCGTGCCACGACGACGACCCGCAGGGGATGCTGCTCGGCGCTGTCGAACACGTACGGCCCGGCGCCAATCGACACCGCCGCCACGCCGATGGGCGGCGGCTGCTGCGCGCTCACTCCGGCGGTCAGCGCCGTGCAGGCGAGTACGATGAGCGCCAGACGGCGACACGGACTGGATTTCATGGCTCCGATCCTACTGCAGCGCTTCATCCACGCACGCGCCCGGTGACGCCGCGGCGCCGGTCCGTGGGGTCGCCCGCGCTCTCACGGTCCGGAGGCCACCCGTGTCATCATCAGATCGATGCCACCTAGACGACGTCCTCAGCCCGCCGCTTCGACGCCTGCCCCCACCCCGCCCACCGTCATCAAGCACTTCCGGCCCCACCCGTGGCACGGGCTCGAAGTGGGTCCGGAGCCGCCGGCGCTGCTGAACGCCTACATCGAGATCACGCCGTTCGATCTGATGAAGTACGAGGTCGACAAGGCGTCGGGTTACCTGCGCGTCGATCGTCCGCAGCGCTCGTCGGCGCAGCACCCGAGCCTCTACGGCTTCGTGCCGCGCACCTACTGCGGTGAGCGCGTGCGCAAGCTGGCCCCGGGCGCCATCAAGGGCGACGGCGACCCACTCGACATCTGCGTGCTCAGCGAACGGGCCATCACCAGGAACGAGATCATCGTGCGTGCCCGCGTCATCGGCGGCCTGCAGATGGTCGACCGCGGCGAGGCCGACGACAAGATCATCAGCGTGCTCGACGGCGACTACGTGTGGGGCGAAGCCCGCGACCTGCGCGACCTGCCGGCGGTGCTGATCGAGCGCCTTCAGCACTACTTCCTGACCTACCGTCTGGTGCCCGGCGAGAAGCCGGTCGTCGACATCGCCAAGGTCTACGGCCGCGCCCACGCGATGAAGGTGGTGCAGGCGGCGATGGACGACTACGTGGACACGTTCGCGCGCTAGCGACGGTGGTCCGTCGCTACCACCACGCCAGCAGCGTCACCGTCACCACTCCGCAGATGGCGGTCAGCGGCGCGCCGTAGCGCACGTAGTCGAGCGGCCGGTAGCCGCCTGGGCCCTGCACCATCAGATTGGTCTGATAACCGACCACGGTCGTGAACTCACACGACGCCGCGATCGCGATTGCGAGTGCGAACGGCTCGAAGGCGAGGCCGGCCGACTGCACGGCGCGCACCGCCACCGGAAACACGAGTACCGCTGCGGCGCTGTTGCTCAGTACGCTCGTGAGCGCCCAGGTCAAGGCATACACCGCGGCCAGGAGCGCCACCGGCGCGCCGTGGCCGGCGGCGCCGAGCAGCACGCGCGCCAACACCTCGGCCAGACCGCTCACTTCCACCGCCTTGCCCACGCCGATGCCGGCGCCGATCACGATCAGGACCTGCCAGTCGACCGCCTCGCGGGCGCGCGCGCCGTCGGTGCAGCGACACAGCACCATGCCGGCCGCCGCGGCCATTGCCGCCGTCAAGGTGTCGAGCCACCCCATGCTCGACGCCACCACGAACCCAGCCAGCATCAGCAGCGCGATCCAGGCGCGCTCGTGATGCGGCGCGGCCGCACCCTGGTGCTCGCTCACCAGGTGAAAGGCGGACGAGTGCTGATGGCGCTTGGCGAACCCGGGCGGGCTCTCGATGAGCAGCGTGTCGCCCGGGCGGATGCGGATGTCGCCGATCTTGCCCTTGATGCGCTCGCCGTGCCGGTGCACGGCCACGATGACGCCACCGAACCTGGTGCGGAAGCCGCCGTCGCGAATGGTCTGACCGACCAGCGGCGACGACGGCGACACGACCGCCTCGACCAGCCGGTTGTCGCCACGACTGCCGGCGCCCGTCGCCCACGACACCGGCGCCAGGCCACGCATCTGCTGCAGGTCGACGACCGATTCGAGCACGCCCACGAACACGAGCACGTCGTCGGCACGCAGCACGGCGTCGGGAGCCACGGCCAGGGTCACGTCCTGGTCGCGCTCGATGTGGGCCAGGAACAGCCCTGAGAGGTTGCGCAGGCCGGCGCTTCCGAGCGTGCGGCCGACCATCGGCGCGTCGCGAGCTACGCGCATGGCCACGGTGTAGTGCCGCCGCTCGGCGTCGTGGTCGGACAGCGTCTGCCGCGCCGGCAGCAAGCGCCGCCCCGCGACCAGCATGTAGATCACGCCGGCCACGGCCACGGGCAGGCCGACCGGCGTGATCGTGAACATGGTGAACGGCGCGATCGACAGCGCGCCGGCGAGGCGGTTGTGGTCGAGAATGAGGCCGTTGACGACCACGGTGGTGCTGGTGCCGATGAGCGTGCACACGCCGCCGAGAATGGCGGCGTAGGAGAGCGGCAGGAACAGACGCGAGGGCGCAATCCCGTAGCGGCGCGCGAAGCCGGCCACCATCGGCATCGACAGCGCCACGAGCGCCGTGTTGTTCATGAAGGCGCTCACCGCGGTCACCGGCAGGATCACGCGCGCCTGGGCGTCGAATTCGGATGACGGCTGCCCGAGCAGGCGCGCCGTGAGCAGGCTGACCACGCCGCTGTGACGTAGTCCAGCCACCACCACATAGAGGAAGGCCACCGTGAGCAGGCCGTCGTTGGCGAAGCCCGCAAAGGCCTGATCCGGCGCCAGCACCCCAGAGATCACCAGCACCGCCAGCCCGCCGAGCATCACCAGATCGGCACCCACGCGGTTGCTGGCCAGGGCGGCCATCACGGCCGCAATCACGGCCAGGGTGAGGCCGGCGTCGTTCGACATCACGACCTACATGTACCCGCCGCGGCGCAGCGACTCGAGCCCGCCGCCATCAGCGGCGTCCTGAGCGCGGCCGGCGCGTTCGGCGATGTGTTTCAGAGCGCCGGTTTCGAGTTCGGCGATGATCTCGGCGACTGTGGTTGCGGTGGACGCGATCGGCGCCGTACACGGCGCACAACCGAGCGACCGGTAGCGCGTGCCCTGGCCCTGGTCGAAGTAGAGCGGCACCACGGGAATCCCCTCGCGCTCGATGTACTGCCAGACGTTCAGCTCGGTCCAGTCGAGCAGCGGATGCACGCGCACGTGGGTGCCGGGAGCGAACTCCGTCTTGTAGTGGTGCCAGAACTCCGGGGGCTGCTCGGCGATGTCCCAGGCGTTGTCGCGGCTGCGGGGGGAGAAGTAGCGCTCCTTCGAGCGGCTGCCCTCTTCGTCGGCGCGCGCACCCACGATCACCCCGGTGTAGGGCTCGAGGTTGGGGTCGGGCTCGTAGGTCTGGGTGGCGTGGTTGAAGCGGAAGCGCGGCCCCTCGCCGCTCAAAGTGTCGGTGAGTGCCTGCGTCTTCAGCAGGCCACAGCAGCCGAGCCGATCGACGGCTCCGCGCGGGAACGTCTGGCCGGCGGCGAGCGCGACCTGGTTCTGCCCGTAGACCAGATTGAGGCCCCACTCGGCGACGAGGCGGTCGCGGTAGGCGATCATCTCGGGAATCTTGTAGGACGTGTCGATGTGCACGAGCGGAAACGGCACATGGCCAAAGAAGGCCTTGCGCGCCAGCCACAACAGCACCGTGCTGTCCTTGCCGATCGACCACAGCATGCACAGGCTCTTGAAGTTGGCGTAGGCCTCACGCAGCACGTGCACGCTCGTGTGCTCGAGTTGATCGAGATGGGTCATGGTCACTGCCCCGGCGACGCCAGCCGTGGCCGGGTCAGATAGGCCACGATGCGCGCGGCGGCCTCGGCCGCCGCCACGACCGCGGCGTCGATCACGATCTCGGCCTGCTCGGGCGGCTCGTAGGGATCGTCGATGCCACTGAACTGTGGCACCTGACCGGCGCGGGCCCGGGCGTAGAGCCCCTTGGGGTCGCGCCGTTCGCACTCCGCCAACGATGTCGCCACATGCACCTCGACGAACTCGTGGCACAGCGACCGCACGAAGGCGCGCGAATCGCGGTAGGGAGAGATCAGCGCGGCCACCACCACGACCCCGTGCGCCTCGAGGCGGCTGGCCAGGAAGCCGACGCGCCTGATGTGCGCATCGCGCTCAGGACGCGTGAACCCGGTGCCGGGCACGGCCTGGCGAATGGCGTCGCCGTCCAGCACTTCCACCTCGGCGCCCAGGCTCTGCAAGTGCTGTCGCAGATGCGTCGCGATGGTGCTCTTGCCGGCGCCGGAGAGGCCCGTGAACCACACGACCGCGGGTCGCGGCGGCAGGAAGCCGACGACAAATCCGTCGTTGCGCAGCGACGGCTTGTTGTACGAGAACGGCGACTCGTGCGGCGCGCCGTCGCGTACCGCCCACCGGAACACGCAGTCGCCCGCGGCCACATCCCATTCCATGGTGTGGCCCAGGCGAATATAACAGTCGGCCGTGCCGTCGGCGACCAGGCAGAATTTCAGCGAGCTGCCCAGGGTCATGCGCTCGCGCACCCGATAGCCGCGCAGTAGCTCGTCGAGCGCGGGCGACCCGTGTGAGCGGCTCTCGGCCACGCGCAGGGCGGCGCCGGGTGCAGGCGGCTCAGCGAACACGCGCACGGCCGCGCCGGTCCCGCGCCGGCGCCAGCTCCCCTGCCCAGCCACGGCGTAGTAGGTGACGTCGTGTCCAGGCGCGCCGACCACGCCGAGCACCGGTTGCCCGTGCTGAATGAGCGCGATGTTCACGGTGTAGTCGGGCGAGCCGGCCAGGAACTCCTTGGTGCCGTCAAGCGGGTCGACGAGCCAGAACTCGTCCCATCCAACGCGGGATTCTGGCGCCGGCGCATCCGCCTCCTCGCTGATGATCGGCACACCCGGCGCCAGTGCCTCGAGACCAGCGACGATGATCCGGTGCGATTCGCGATCGGCGCGGGTCACGGGACTGCCGTCGGCCTTGGCGGTGAATTCGGACGTCTGCGGTTGCAGCGCCGCGATGGTGCGGCCGGCCTCGTCTGCCAGGACCAGCACCGATGCGAGCAACCCGGTGGGCGAGCTGATGGTCATGGCTGCACGACGCCGCGCTGCAGGAGCAATGCCTCGACCGCCTCAACCGCCCCGGCCGGCGACGTGCCGTCTGGCACCACGAGATCGCACGCCAGGTCGGCGTGGTCGAGCGCGCCGATCCACACCGTCGCCATCTGCTCGGCCGGCACGCTGACCTGGAGAATCTCGAGGTCCTCGCGCCGCAGTTCGGCGGCGCTCACGATCAGGATCATGCCCGCATCGAGCATCAGGTGCGCGATCTCGCCGAGGCGGCGGAAGTGCTCCTGCCGATTGGCCCCCGAACGATCGATGTCGGCGTCCACGCCGTAGAGCACGTTGGCCATGCCCAGGAAGTAGACATTGCGGCCGATCGAGAAGAGCCGCTCCTCCAGCTCCTTGGCCAGGCCCTTGCGATCGTGATCGCGGGCGCCGGTGACGAGCAGCAGCGTCGGCCGCTGGTGGAAGCGGGAGGCACGCCGCTCAGGTGCCACCAGGCTGTTCTCCCATTTCAGGTGCCTGAGCCTGACCTTGCGGCGCGCCCACTCGCGGTCGGGCAGCGCTTCGCGCACGATGCCGCCGCCGCGAATCTCGTAGTCGTCGATCACGACGAAGCGCCCCGTCCAGGGCAGGTCGGCGTGCAGGTCGAAGGCGACGGCGCGGCTCAACTTGAGCACGCACTCGGCCACCTCGTTGCGTTCGACTTGCGGGCGCTCGGCGCTCGACAGCGTCGAGGCATCGAGCACCTGATCCACGTGCTCGACCCGCATCGGCACCCGCGCCGTGCCGAGGCACAGCGTGTAGTCCTTGTGCGCCACGAGCGGCACGCGCCCGAGCCAGAAGAGACTCACGCGCAGGCGGGTCGACACCAGGGGCGGCGGATCGACCGTGCGCGCCACCAGCTCGCCGCGGGTGGCGTAGATCTGCTCGTCGAGCGTGAAGCCCGTGGCCTCACCGGCCGTGGCGACGGTCGGCGGCTCGCGGTGGAACGCCTCGATCGATCGCACCCGCGACCGCTTGCCCGACGGATAGAAGATCACGTCGTCGCCCGGACGCACCGTGCCGCTCACCACGGTGCCGGCGACGATGCGGCGATCGTCGCCGAACTTCGTGAAGCGGTAGATGTCCTGCACCGGCAAGCGGAACGGCTTCTCGGCCGGAGCCGGCGTGGCCACGAAGCCGTCGAGCACCTCGAGCATCGTCGGTCCGGTGTACCACGGGGTCTGCGCGCCTCGAGTCACGAGGTTGACCCCCTCGCGACCGGACACGGGCACACACGCCGCCGCGGTCAGGTGCAGGCGGGCCAGGAACGTGGTCATCTCGACCGCGACGGCCGAAAAGGCCGCTTCCGACCAGGCGACCAGATCCATCTTGTTGACGAGCACGGCGACCTGACGCACGCCGAGCAGCGACAGCATGGTGGCGTGGCGGCGCGAGTTTTCCTGCACGCCCTCGCGCACGTCGACGACGAGCAGGGCCGCATCGGCCCGAGCGGCGCCGGTGACGAGGTTCTTGAGGAACTCGACGTGTCCAGGGGCGTCGATGATGACGTAGTGCCGCTGCCCGCTCTTGAAAAAGACGCGCGCAGCGTCGATGGTGATGCCCTGGTCGCGTTCGTCCTTGAGCGCATCGAGCAGGAAGGCGTACTCGAACGGCTTGGAGGTGCGGGCGCACAGGGCGCGCACCTGATCGAGCTTGCCCTGGGGAAGAGAACCCGAGTCGGCGAGGACACGGCCCACGATCGTGCTCTTCCCGTGGTCGACGTGACCCGCGACGACGATGGGCATCAAACTCACGACAGCTGGTGACTCTATCATGCGGTCCGCGGGCCTCGCGGGCGGGCGCGGCGCACTCCCGCGCGACCTCGATCGCCCGGGCCGGCGGCTGCTAGAATCGCCCGGATGGCTCGTCTCCTCTCACTGCTCGCGGGGGCCTGGCTGCTCGGTGCGGCCGTCGCCTCGGCCCAGTCTGACGCGCCGGCGCCGGCCACGCGTGCCGATGCGCTCGAAGCGCAGCGCGAAGCGCGCGAGCGCAGCCTCGGCACCGATCCCCACAACTGGCTCGAACGGACGCTCTTCTTCGTGGAAGACAAGCACGTGATCGAGCGGCTCAATCCGCCCGAGGGGGCCTATCCGCGCCTGGGCAGCGTCACAAACGGCAGCGGCTTCGGCCTGGGCGCCGGCTATCGCGAGCGCACGGCCGGCGACCGGCTGCTGCTCGATGCCTCCGGCTCCTGGACCTATCGCGACTACAAGACCATACAGGCGCGGGTGGTGCTGCGTCCCGTGCCGACCCGGCCGGTGGAGCTGAGCGCCGGCTCGGTCTGGTACGACTACACGCAAGAAGACTTCTTCGGCCTCGGTCCGGCCAGCAATCGCAGCGACCGGGTCGACTACCGGCTCGAGGGCCTCGACACCTACGCGCAGCTCCAGGCGCGCAAGGCCGGCTGGCTGGTGCTGCGTGGCCGGATCGGACGCCAGCGCACCAACGTGACTGCCGGTACCGACCCGCGCTTCCCCACCCTGGCGACGAGGTTCGACGAGGCCACCGCCCCGGGCATGAGCGATCCGCTCACGCTGTTCTACGCTCAGACCTCGGCCGGGATCGACACCCGCGATCAGCCGGGCAACACGCGCAGCGGCGGCCTCTACGACGTGACGGCGGCGCTCTACCGCGATCGGCGCGGCGATCACTTCGACTTCACGCGGCTCGATCTTCGGGCCCTGCATGTCTTCCCGATCTTCGACAAGAAGCGCGGCTTCGCCGTGCGCGCCGCGGCCTCGCGCATCGACCCCGACGGCGCCAGCCTGGTGCCGTTCTATCTCATGCCCACGATCGGCGGCTCCGACTCGATCCGGAGCTTCCGCGACTTCCGCTTCCGCGACGCGACTTCCGTCAACTTCAATGCCGAATACCGCTGGGAGGCGTTCTCGGGTCTCGATTTGGCGCTCTTTGTCGATGCCGGCGACGTCGGCCCGTCGTGGCATGCGCTGGTCGGCGACCGGCTCAGAACCGCCTGGGGCGGCGGGTTCCGCTTCAACACCAACCGGCGCGTGTTCCTGCGCATCGACATCGCCGATGGCCGCGAGGGCTTGCGCCTGTGGGTAAAGTTCGGCCCGGTGTTTGCGCGATGACCCCTGTCCTTCGTCCGGTCGGCGCTGCCCTGCTCCTGGCGTTGCTGTCGTTCACCGGCCAGGCCGCTCGGCCGGTCTACTATCCAGACGACCCCTTGGCGGTCGATCCGGAAACCCGGGATGCGACCAAGGTGCGCGAGCGCGAGCTCAGCGACCCCTACGACTTCCTCGAGAACACGTTCTTCAAGCCCGGCAATCGCACGAGCGAGCGGGCCGTGAACGTCAACACGATCGACGAAGTGCCTGACTCGAGCTGGTTCACCAACCGGCTGGGCGCCCGGCCGATGAGCGTGGACGAGATCGTCCGCGGCCCCAATCTCTCGGGCGGTCCGGCCCCGGGTCCCTGGTCGGTCGTATCGGGCAAGAGCAACGGCATCACCCCCGGGTTCACCGTGCGCGACACGGCCAAGACGCTGTGGTTCATCAAGTTCGATCCGATCTCGAACCCCGAGATGGCGACCGGCGCCGAGATGATCGCGACCAAGCTGTTCTGGGCGCTCGGCTATCACGTGCCCGAGAACTATCTCGCCGTGCTCGACCCGGCCACGCTGGTCGTCACCGACACGGCCACGATTCGCGATCGACTCGGCAAGCGACGCCCGCTGACCCGCGCCGATATCGACCAGCTGCTGGCCAAGGGCGCGCGGCGCGACGATGGCCGCTTCCGGGTGATCGCCAGCCGGGCGCTGGCGGGCACGCCAGTGGGTCCGTTCAAGTACTTCGGCACGCGCGCCGACGATCCCAACGACATCTTCCCGCACGAACACCGGCGCGAGCTGCGCGGGCTGCGCGCCTTCTCGGCGTGGCTCAACCACGACGACTCGCGCTCGGTCAACTCGCTCGACACGCTCGTGCCCAACCCGCACGGACAGCGCCTCGTCCGCCATCATCTGATCGACTTCGGCTCGACCTTGGGCAGCGCCAGTGTGTCGGGTCAGAAGCCCAGGGCCGGCAACGAGTACATCTGGGAAGCGCGCCCGACCCTGCTGACGATGCTGTCGTTCGGCTTCTGGGTGCGGCCGTGGATCAAGGTGCACTATCCGACCTACCCGTCGATCGGCAACCTCGAAGCGGCCTACTTCTGGCCCGATCGCTGGAAGCCGGAGTATCCCAACGCGGCCTTCGACAATGCCCGCGCCGACGATCTCTTCTGGGCGGCCCGGCGCGTGATGGCCGTGACCGACGAGCAGATTCGCGCCGTGGTGCAGACTGCCGAGTACTCCGAGCCGGGCGCCGCCAGCTACATGGGCGACGTGATCATCGCGCGTCGCGACAAGGTCGGCCTCGAGTGGCTGACCGCGCTCAATCCCCTGGTCGACTTCGCGCTCACGCCCGACGGCACCTTGACGTTCGCCAACGTCGCCACGGCCACGCGGCGGGCCAGCGCTCCTGACGGCTACGAGATCGTGTGGTCCACCTTCGACAACGCCACCGGGGTCGCCACGCCCGTGGGCGTGCCGATGTCGACCGTTGCGCCCAGCGCTCAGGCTCCGGCCGCGGCGCTGGCCGGTGCGTTTGTCGAAGCGGCGGTGCACACTCGTCATCCGCTGTTCAAGGAGTGGCGTCGCCCGGTCGCGGTCCACTTCCGCCGCCACGGCGCCACCTGGCAACTGGTGGGCGTCACGCGCGACGGGCTGGACTGACGCCGCCGAGCCGGCCGCCTCCCGGCGCCGAGGCTATACTTCAGTCGCATGCCGCGCATTCTGGTCGCCGAAGACGACGCCGACATCGCCGGCCTGGTCCGCCACTACCTGGAGAAAGCCGACTTCGAGGTCGACGTCACCGACACCGGGTCGGACGTGGCGGCGCGTTTGCGTCAGACGCCCACCGACTTGCTCGTCCTCGACGTGATGCTGCCCGGTCTCGACGGCCTGACCGTGTGCCGTGGCTTGCGCGGTGATCCGGCCACGGCGGCGGTGCCGATCATCATGCTCACGGCCAAGGCCGAGGAGTCGGACCGCATCGCCGGCCTCGAGCTCGGCGCCGACGACTACATCACCAAGCCGTTCAGCCCGCGCGAGGTCGTGGCCCGGGTGCGGGCCCTGCTGCGCCGGACCGAGCGGCCGGCCGCGGCCACCACCCGCCTGGTCTACGGCCCGCTGGTCATCGACGTCGAGCGCCACGTCGTGACCGTGCACGACCAGGAAGTGCGACTGACCGCGAAAGAGTTCCTGCTGCTGCGCTATCTGATGGAGCATCGCGGCCGTGTGTTGTCGCGCGACCTGCTGCTCTCGGACGTCTGGGACTACTCCTACACCGGCGGCACCCGCACGGTGGACGTACACGTGCGCCGCCTGCGCGAGAAGGTGCCCTTCATGGTGGAGGCGCTCGTCACCGTGAAGCAGTTCGGCTATCGCCTGCTCGATCCCCCACCGGCATCCGCCCCGCCTCCGGCGGGGACGCGCCGGACCTGAGAACCGCGCCGTGCGCCTGGATTATCGGGGTTCGCTGCTGCTCACCGCGCTCGGGTCGATCGCAGTGGCTCTGGCGTTTGTCTGGGTTGCACTCACCACCGATGTCGCGCACGCCACTGCCACGCCGTCGGTGGCGATCGGGCTCGGCGCCGCCCTGGGCGGCATCGCTGCCTTCGTGGCCGCCTCCGCGCTCGCCGCTCGTTACCATGCGCGAGCGACGGCGATTGCCGACGTCGGCCGCCGCTACGCGCTTGGCGATCTGTCGCGACCCGGACCTGACTACGGCGATGACGACCTCGGTTTGGCCGCTCGCGCGCTCGACGCCGCGGTGCACGAGCAAGGCCGCCGCCTGGCCGGGCTGTCGCGCGATCGGGCGCGCATGGAAGCGATCCTCGCCAGCATGGTCGAGGGCGTGCTGGTCGTCGACGGCACCGGCCGCCTGCAGCTGGTCAACGATGCGGCGCGGCGCATGTTGCGCGTCGAACGCGAGGCCGTGGGCCGACCTTACGTCGAAGCGATTCGCCACCCCGGTATCGTCGAACACTTCGCCAAAGTGCTGTCGGGGGCTGCGCCACAGGCCTTCGAGCTGTCGGTGAGCCGCGACGGGGCGCGCGATCTGGTGGCGCGCCTGGCTCCGGTCGTGACCACCGGCCGGGGCGCCGTGCTGGTGCTGCACGACATCACCGACCTGCGCCGCGCCGACCAGATTCGCCGCGACTTCGTGGCCAATGTCTCGCACGAGCTGCGCACGCCGCTCACCGCGATTCGCGGCTACGCCGAAGCGCTGCTCGACGAGGAAGACGACGCGGAGGCGCGCCATCGCTTCCTCGAGATCATCCAACGGCACGCGGCGCGGATGGAACGCCTGGTCAAGGATCTGCTGCGCCTGGCCCAGCTCGACGCCGGGCAGGAGCTGCTCGAATGCGCGCCGGCCGACGTCGGCGCGCTCGTGACCGGAATCGTCGACGACATGGCCGAGGCGATCGCGGCCAAGCCCCTCACGGTGGCGGTGACGATCGGTCCCGACGTGCGCGGCCTGCGCGTCGATGCCGCCAAGGTTCACGACATCGTGCGCAACCTGGTCGAGAACGCCGTCAACTACACCCAAGCCGGCGGCGAGGTACAGGTGTCGGCCGAGGTCGCCGGCGGACAGCTCGTGGTGCGCGTGGCCGACAACGGACCTGGCATCCCGCCCGAGGATCTCGGTCGCGTCTTCGAGCGCTTCTACCGCGTCGACAAATCGCGCGGCCGGCCCGGCGGCACCGGTCTGGGTCTAGCCATCGTGAAGCATCTCACCGGGCTGCACGGCGGCACCACCCAGGTCGAGAACGGACCGACCGGCGGCGCGCGCTTCGAAGTGCGCCTGCCCACGGCGCCCGCACGCAGCGAACCGGCGCGCTAGTTGTGCATGCCCGAGGCCGCGAGCATGTAGTAGGTGGCGGCGGCGATGATCGCCGAGGCGGGAATGGTCAGCACCCAGGCCCACACGATCTGGCCGGCGATGCCCCAGCGCACCGCTGACATGCGCCGCACCGACCCCACGCCCACGATCGCGCCGGTGATGGTGTGGGTGGTGCTCACCGGCACACCCAGCGCCGAGGCCGTGAACAGCGACACGGCGCCGGCGGTTTCCGCGGCGAAGCCGCCCACCGGCTGCAGGCGCGTGATCTTCGAGCCCATGGTGTGGATGATGCGCCAGCCGCCCGACAAGGTGCCGGCGGAGATGGCCGCGTAGGCCGCGAAGATGACCCAAGTGGGAATGTCGAAGGTGGTGATGTAGCCGCCGGCGTAGAGCGCGCCGGCGATGATGCCCATGGTCTTCTGCGCGTCGTTCGAGCCGTGGCCGAGGCTGTAGAGGGCCGCCGACACCAGCTGCAGCTTGCGGAACAGCTTGTCGACGCGCGTTGGCGCCGTGCGCCGGCACAGCCACATGATGGCCACCATGAACACGAAGCCGAGCACCAGGCCGATGAGGGGCGCGAGCACGATGAAGAGCAGCGTCTTGGTCCAGCCGGCGACGATGATGGCCTTGGGGCCGGCCTTGGCCACCGCCGCGCCGGCGTAGCCGCCGATGAGGGCATGCGACGAGCTCGTGGGCAGACCGTAGTACCACGTGATCAGGTCCCACACGATCGCGCCGATCAGCCCGCCGAGGATGACCGAGCCGGTCACGACCTTGATGTCGATCATGCCGGAGCCCATCGTCTTGGCCACGGCGGTGCCGAAGATGAAGACGGCGGCGAAGTTGAAGAAGGCGGCCCAGATGACCGCCTTGCCCGGTGACAGCACCCGGGTCGAGACCACGGTGGCGATCGAGTTGGCGGCGTCGTGGAAGCCGTTGATGTAGTCGAAGACGAGGGCGGCCGCGACCACGATGAAGACGATGGGCAGTTCCATGACCTACCCGTGCTTGACGACGACGCTCTCGAGCACGTTGGCCACGTCCTCGCAGGCATCGGTCGCGAGCTCGAGCAGATCGAGCATCTCCTTGCACTTGATGATCGTGACCGCGTCCTTCTCGTGTTCGAAGAGCTGGCGCAGAGCCTCGTCGTGCACGGTGTCGGCGGCGTTCTCGAGGCGGTTGATCTCGACCGTGCGGTCGTGCACGCCGGTCTTCTTCTCGAGCGCCTCGACCGCCACCTTGACCTGCATGGTCGAGCGCCAGATGAGCGACGCCAGCTCGCGCGTGCCGTCGGGCAGCGCGGCGATGCGATAGCGACGGACCACGGCCGCGGCAGCGTCGACGGCGTCCATCACGTCGTCGAGCGACTTGGCCAGCTGGTAGATGTCCTCGCGGTCGATGGGCGTGACGAAGGTGCGATTCAAACGCTGGATGATCTCGTGCGTCACCGAGTCACACGCCTCTTCGACCTGCTTGATCTCGACCGCCATCTCGAAGGCGGGCGGGTCGCTGGCGAGCATCTTCTCGAGCAGCGTGGCACCGGACACGATCCGATCGGCCAGCGCGATGAAATCGGCGTAGAACTTCTCTTCCCTCGGGATCAAGCGGAACGCGGCCACGGGAGCTCCTCACGCCAGCGCCGGCACGTCCGGACGGGCACGGCGAGTGTGCCACAGGTTCTGTTACAGCCACGTTACAAATGTCTCGCGGCGCCGGCCGCCGTGCGGCAGTTCACAGGGAATTAACAGCTATGACACGGCCAAGAGACGCCCAACCTCGATGCTGTTCACGTGCTTCACACACAGATGCGAAACCGAGATTGCCCCACGCCCGCGCGCGGCCGCATGCGCCGCTTCGGCGGCGTGGACGGCGCGACACAGTTCGGAGCGCCGGACCAGCGGCGCCCTGGGGGGGACCACAAGAGGAGTGACATGAGCATGATGCAAGGTTGGAAGATGGCGGCACTCGCGGTGCTGGTAGCGCTGGTCGCGATGGGAGCGCCGCTCGGCGCCCAGGGCGACGGCCGCTTCACCGGAACCGTGCTCGATCAATCGGGGAATGCCCTACCGGGCGCCACCGTGGTGGCCAAGAACGAACGGACGGGTGACGAACGGAAGGTCCTCACCAACGGTGAGGGGCGCTACGTCATCACCGGGCTGAAGCCGTCCACTTACACCCTTCGCGCCACCTTCGCCGGCCTCACCGACCTCGAGTACACGGGCATGCAGTTGGCGGCGGCGCAGGAGTTCTCGCTCGACCTGACCCTAGCCACGCCAGGGGTCACGGAAACGGTCACGGTGGTCGGGCAGGCCACCGGGATCGATCTGAGCTCCGCCCGCATCGGCGTCAACGTGAGCGAGCGTGAAGTGCTGAACCTGCCGGTCAACGGACGGCAGATGTCGCAGCTCATGCTGCAGGCGCCCGGCTCGCAGAACGCCGGCACCGGCACCTGGAACGACGTCCGCTTCAGCGGCCGCG
>JBDTWC010000002.1:0-15215 GCA_040006875.1 Acidobacteriota bacterium
GCCAAGAACCTGGCGCGGCGCGATCGACGTGAAGTCGCGCTTGCGCGCCGTATAGGCCGTGGCCGCGCGCGTCACCGTCATGGAGGCCGTGAACTCGATGGTCTGCGGCGCCGCGCCGTCGACGCTGCGCTTGCGGATCTTGCCGTCGGAGACGTAGTAGAACTCCTTCGCATTGGCCCACGACGCGCGGAAGGCGAACACGTTCTCGCCGCCGGTCGCGCTCTTGCCGTCGATCTCGTAGCGCGACGAGGTCGGGCCGCCGCTCACGTGATAGACGACCGTGCCGCCCGCGCCCCACGACGGCGCGTCGACGCGGCCCGACGCGCTCGCCACTTTGCGCTCGGCGCCCGTGGCCACGTTCGCGGCCCAGGCCGACTGGCCGTCGCCTCGGGTCGAGGCAAACGCGATCTCCGTGTCGTCCGGCGACCACGTGGGCATGTAGTCGTCGGCGGGATCCTTCGTGACCTGCTGGAACGCGCCGCTCTTCAGGTCCAGGGTCCAGATGTTGTAGTCGCTGCCGAGCACGTTGCCGCGATCCGACGAGAAGGCCACGCGTGTGCCGTCGTGCGAGAACACCGGCTCGCGGTCGTCGAAGGCGCCCCACGTCAGCTTGTGCTGCTGGGTGCCGTCGGGCGCGATCGCCCACAGGTCGTAGCCGCCGTCGCGATAGGCGAAGAAGGCGATCCACTTGCCGTCGGGGGAGAAGGTGGGCTGCCGCGCGTCGTTGAACACGTCGGTGATCCGGGTGGCGGTGCCGCCGCTTGCGGGCAGCGTCCAGATGCTGCCCTGCAGGTCGACGGCCAGCGTGCGGCCGTCCGGCGCCACGGCCACGGACATCGACGTGCCTTCGTGCACCGTGACCTCGATGGGCGCCGGCCGCGGCGCTTGTGCCCCTTCGAGGGAGCACACCAGACCGAGCCCCACGATCGCCGCCAGCTTGCGAGTCATCAGACCTCCACGAGAAGCAGACCGGCGCGTATTCTAGCGCCGCGCGGTGGTCAGAACAGGAACGTCAAGCGCACGAAGCCGGCTTGGGCCGTGTAGGGGCGGTACAGGTAGCCGAGCAGCAGCGCATTGGTGGCCACGACCGGCTGGCCGGCCTGCACCGCCGGCAGCGCGATCCCGGTCAGAGTCGTCGGCCCGAGCGCGAAGTCTTGCACGTCGTAGTCGTCGTACCAGTAGGCCACGCCGAGGCGCAGATTCCTGGCCAGCTCGTAGGTGAGATCGAGCTCGGCCCGCAGCATCGCGTTCTTCACTGGGGGCAGCTGGGACGGTACGGCGAGCGGGGAACCGGCCACCAGGCCGTAGAGATACGTGTCGTTCGAGCGGTTCCAATCGGCCGACAGGCGGATGGCCGTGCGGGCAATGGCGCGGTCGACGTCGAGCGCGGCTTCGAGGAACCGGACCTTGCCGGTGTAGTCGGTGGTCCAGTCGCGGAGCGGGTCGGCCTGATCGGCGGCGCTGTTGGCGCTGCGCGAGCGCTGCAGCGAGGCGTAGTTCTCCCAGCCGTAGCTGGCGGTGAGGTCGTACTTGTCGTTAGGGGTCAGGGTGACACCCGCCGAATACTGCGACGAGTCGTAGGACTGCAATCCGTTGGGGCTGTCGGGATAGTCGTCGCGGCCGACCCCGGCGGATGCGGTGAAGCCCACCATGCCGCCCGGCATGACCGTGGCGATGAGCGTGCCGCGCTGGCGATCGCGATTGGCCACGTCGTAGTGGCGCATGCCGGTGAGCTCGCCGGCTTCGACCAGCCCATCGGTCGTGAAGCCGTCGCCCTCGCGCTTGCGCCGCTCGTAGACGCCGCGGACCGAGACCAGCGCGTTGCCGGTGGTGTCGACCGACACGCGCATCACGTTCTCGGCCGTCTTGGCCCACAGGCGCTGCGTGTAGTCGGTGGCCAGATGACTGACGCCAAACTTCACCGAGGTCGACGGGATCAGCTGGAACGCAGCATCGGCGTCGAAGGTCGCGCGCTTCACGGAATGGTATTCCGAAGGGCCGGCGTCGGCGCTGAACGTGGTGTCGTAGGCCACCGACCCGCCCGGGCGCTCGAAGATCGGGGTCTGGACATCGACATCGGCGTAGCGATACTTGGCGTTGAGCGACAGGCGTCGCGCCGGACGCATCGCGAAGGTGAGCTGCGCGATGGTCATGTTCGTGGCCGCGGCGGCCGTGGCCCGGGTCAGTTCCACCGGCGCAATCGCGGCGTTGATGGTGAAGGGCAGCAGGGCGTCGTTGTTGCGTCCCTGGCCGAGCGCCACGTAGCCGGTGAGCCGGCCGCGCCGCGGCAGGGTCAAGGCGCCGGTGGCGTGCACGTAGGTGAGCGTGTTGCCAGGGGGCAGGCCCATGCGCCCCTGCGACGGTGCGCCGGCGAGGTCGGGTCCGAAGCGGATCGGATTGTCCCAGGTCACGCTCGCGACGTTGTTGTCGAACGCCGACCCGTCCCAGCCAATCCCGACCATGCCCCTGGCGCTGGCCCATTCGAGCGCCGTCTGCACGTCGGTGGTGCGCGTGTCGACCGGCACCGGCAGTTCCACCGCGTTGTTGAAGCCGAACGTGGCGCCGAACGGAATGGCACCCTGGCGGGTGGCGTTCTTCACCTTCAGCGCCAGGTCGAGCGACTTGTTGAGCGACAGCACGATGTCGGCCTGACCGACGTTGCGCACCGTGCGCAGCTCGAAGCGCGTGGCCTGATCCTCGTAGTTGCGCAGGGTCGTAGCCGTGGCTTGGATGCTCTGCTGCAGCGAGTCTTCGAGCCGGAACACGCCCGGCGCGGTTTGCGTGTAGAGCGTGCGGGTGTCGCGGCTGATGAACAGCGGGATCTGATCCCACAGGAACGACGCCGACAAGTGTCCGACGCGCTGCAGGTCGACCTGATACTTCTGGTCGCGATAGCCGACGTTCCAGGCCTGCGCCTCGATGGTCCAGTCCTCGGTGCGCCGGCCGGCGAGCAGGTTGGTGGCGTAGACCCCGGGCCGCAGGTCGCGATAGCGCTGGAAGCGCGCCTGGTCGCCGTGGATGCGCGTGACGCGGGCGCCGAAGTCGACCGCGCCGTAGATCTTGCCGGTGGTTTCGCTGCGCGCGAGCGCCACGGGGTCGGTGGGCACAGGCAGGGTCGGCGGATCCTGCGCCCACGCAGGACTCGCCATGACGACGACGAAGAGCAGGCCGGCGCAGACGTTGGTTCGCATGGGCGGCCTCACTGGCGCAGGAACGTCGAACCGGCAGGATGGTTCGACCCGTGGATGGCGGAGTGGCAGGTCACGCAGCTGCGGCTGTAGAGCCGGTTGCTGGTGCCGAGCACCGTCTTGTCGTAGATGGTCGACGGATGGCGCGTGTGGTTGTGGCAGCGCTGGCACAGGAAGGGGAGCTTGGCCACCAGCATGCGGTCGTTGTTCGAGCCGTGCGGGTCGTGGCACGTGGCGCAGCTTTCGCCACTGACGCCGGCATGCTCGAACAGGAACGGGCCGCGCTTCTCGGCATGGCACGAGGTGCACGACTCGCTCACGGAGTTGCCGGCCTTGAGCAGGCGCACGTTGGTCGAGCCGTGCGGGTTGTGGCACGAGGTGCATTCCATCTTGCCCTCGCGCACCGGCATGTGGCCGGAGCGATCGAGCTTGGCGACCTTGTCGCGATGGCACGACATGCACTGCTGCTGCTGGTTGACGGCCTTCAGCTGCGCCTTCGCCGACTTGGGCTGGTGCACGCTGTGGCAGGTGATGCACGACACGTTACGCGCCTCGTGCGCGCTGCCCTTCCACAAGGCGTGCGCGCCGCGGTTGTGGCAGGTGGTGCACGTGTCGGTGACTGCCGCGGCGGAGATCTTGTTGAACTGACGCGGCTTGACCTTCTCGGGATCGCTCGCGTGGGCCTCGCCCGGTCCATGACAAGTCTCGCAGCCCTGGGCGGCGGCGGGCGAGCGCGGATCCTTCGCCTGGCCGTGCTTCGAGGACGCGATGGACGCCTGGTAGCCCTCGTGACAGGTGGCGCAGGTGTCGGCGCCGACGTAGCCCGCCGGCAGGGTTGGCGGGGCCGTCGGCGCGGCGGTCTGTGGCGCGGTCTGCGGCGCCATGACCGGTGCTTGATCGGGCGCGGCCGGCCCCACGCCGGCCACTACTGCGCCGGCAAGCAGCACGGCCGCCGGGAGCATCATTAAGGTCGTCGGAATCAGGCGCATGGGTCTCGCTCGCTTCTCACGGCTGGTCGATCAGGGAAGGTCGTGGCAGGTCGAACAGTCCTGCGCAATGGTCTTGCCGCTGCTCGCCACGTGGCTGTCGTCGTGACACCGGAAACAGCCGGGGAACGCGACGTGACCGAGGTTATTGGGATAGGTGCCCCAGCCGACCTTCATGGCGGGGAAGACGTTCTGCGCGTAGAGGCCCTGCACCCCGGCCACGGCCTGGGCGACCACTGCTGACGACGCTGCCGCTTGAGCGCCATAGACCTCGCGCAGCCGCGTGTCGATGCCCTGCATGGCGGCGTCCTTCGTGGCATAGACGGTCGTGAGCGCCCTCACCGATTCCCGCCGCGCAAAGGGCAGCTGGCGCGGAATCAGCTCGCGCGCGATGGCGTTGTCGACCGCGCGTTCGGCCGACGGCTCGAAGGTGTGCGCCGGTCGGTTGTGGCAGTCGAGGCAGTCCATGACCCGATGTTCGCCCTTGGCCAGCTGCTCGGGCGTCGTGCCCGGCACCGTGAACTCCGTGCTCGTGCCGTCGCGATCGGTCAGCTTGACCCAGGGGATCACCTGGCGCTGCGCATCGGTGGCGATGTACTCGACCCGCGTGCCGAGGTTCATGTGCCAGTGGATGCCGCTGCCCCGCGCGGCACTGCCGCCGCCTACGTGCAGTTGCACGGTGGTGGTCGTTTCGGTGCTGTGCTCGTCGTCGCCGAACTCGCGAATCTGGCGCAGCGTGTCGCCATGCAGCTTCTCGGGCCAGTGGCACGTCTCGCACGTCTCGCGCGCGGGCCGCATGCTACGGACCGGGGCCGGCACCGGCTTGGCCGCGTTGTCGGTGGCGAGCAGCCAGAGCTGACGCGTGCCGTTGATCTTCGATTGCACGAGCGCTTCCGCGCCCGATCCGACGTGGCACGCCACGCACGCCACGCGGGCGTGCGGGCTGACCTTGTAGGCCGCGTATTCCGGCTCCATCGTCGTGTGGCACGTGGCGCCGCAGAACTCCGCCGACTCCATGTGGTGGATCGCGCCGTAGCCGGCAAGTGAGAAGAGGAGCACGTTCACGCAGGTGAGCACCGCCACGATGAGGACGACGCTGCGCGTGCGCGGCAGCCGCAGATCGATGACCGGCCAGTCCTCGGGGCCATGACCGGGCGGCAGTTGACGCCGCCGCAGCCAGAGGCCCACGGGAATGAGCAGCAGGCCGATCAGGAACCCGGCTGGGACGGCGATGAACAGCAGCAGGCCCAGGTAGGGGTTGTTGAGCAGGCCGCCTGTTTCGAGGGCGAGCAGCACCACAAACGCCACGGACCTGGCCGTGGCGATGGCGATCCCGACCAAGCTGACGGGATTGCGGACCGCTGAGGGAAGATCGACCCGCATGGCGCCTTAGGATCTAGGAAGTCTTCTTCGCCGCCAGAAAGGCAACGAGGGCGTCGAGGTCTTCCTTGGGCAGATTTGGATAGGCACGCATCGCCGGTTTGCGCATCGCCTTGGCCTTGGTGGCCATTTCGAGCGGCGTGACGATCCACTGGCGGATTTCGTCGGCCGTGAGCTTGGCGCCGATGCCGTCGAGGGGGCCCTTCGCCTGTCCTTTACCGTCGAGGGCGTGGCACAACGAGCACTTCTGCGCCGCATAGACCGCGGCGCCCTTCGCCAGGTCCTGGGCCGCCACGCTTACGCCCAGGGTCATCACCAAGGCTGCCAGCAGCCCGGTCGTTCGCTTCGATGCAATCATGTGGTCAACCTCCGCGGGTGACTGTGCATGGTTCCGACTTTCCAGCCCAGCCGCTGTCACATTTTGCACACCTGCCCGCATGGGTCAAGGCCCGTCTGGCTCCGTCCAGTCTCCGATGGCGGCACTGGCCACGCGTTTTCGATCCCTAGACAGAGCGCATGACGCGCTACCAGGACACAGGGTCCGCGCCGGTCCGTCGGGACGGCGCTTTCACAGGAGCAGCGTATGAAGACCGAAACGACCGGCACGACCGCAGTGAACGCCCGCGCCGAGGCCTTGGCCACCCGTTTGGAACAGGGTGCCGCGGCACTGGCGGCTTTTGCCGCTGGCCTGACTGAGGCGCAATGGCAGACGCGTCTGCCCAAGGACGGGCGCAAGGTGGGGGTGGTGGTGCATCACGTGGCCAGCGTCTATCCGCTGGAGGTGCAGTTGGCGCAGGGCCTGGCCGCGGGCAACGCCATCACCGGAGTCACCTGGGACGTGGTGCACACGATGAACGCCGGTCACGCCGCCGACAACGACGCATGCACGAAGGACGCCGCGCTCGGCTTGCTGGCCAAGAACAGCGCCGCCGCTGCCGCCGCGGTTCGGGCCCTCACCGACGCACAGCTCGACGGCGCGGCCACCATCTCACTCTACGGTGATGCGCCGCTCACGGCCCAGTTCATGCTCGAGGACCACGCCGTGCGGCACAGCTATCACCACCTGGCCAAGATCCGCGCCGCCGTTCAGGCGTAGGGTTCACTGACCACCATGTCCACACCGACACTGCTCGCTCTGCTCGCCCACCCCGACGACGAGTCGATGGGCTTTGGCGGCACGCTGGCGAAATACGCCGCCGCCGGTGTGGAGGTGGTCGTGCTCAGCGCCACGCGCGGCGATGCCGGGCGCTACTGCGGTCATGCGCCGGGCCAGCCGGCGCATCCCGGTGCCGAAGCCTTGGCGGTGCTCCGCGAGGCGGAACTTCGCGCCGCGGCCACGGTGCTGGGCGTGCGCGAGGTGATCGTGCTCGACTACCTCGATCAGCAGGTCGATCGCGCGGACCCGGGTGAGGTGATCGGCGTCATCGCCGCTCACATCCGCCGCCTCCGCCCGCACGTGGTCGTGACCTTCGGGCCCGACGGCGCCTACGGCCATCCCGATCACGTGGCCGTCTCGCAGTTCGCCACGGCTGCGGTCGTGGCGGCGGCGCGGCCGGCGGGTGGTGGTGCTGGCGACGCCGGCGCGCCCGGACACGTGGTGTCGAAGCTCTACTACTTGGCGTGGCCGGCCTCGGCGTGGCAGGCGTTTGAGTTGGCGTTTCGCCGTTTGGTGTCCACGGTTGACGGCCACGAACGGCAAGCCACTCCGTGGCCCGACTGGGCCATCACGACCGTGATCGACACGCGCGCGCACTGGCGCACGGCGTGGCAGGCCGTGTCGTGCCACACGTCGCAGGTGACCGCCTACGAGCGGATGCGCGACCTCGCCCCCGAGCATCACGAGGCGCTCTGGGGCTGGCAGTCGTTCTATCGCGTGTTCAGCATGGTGAACGGCGGACGACAGCGCGAAACCGACCTGTTCGAGGGAATTCTGTGATGAGCGGGGCCATGCGTCATGCGCCGCTGGCGATGGACGGGCAGATGTTCCGCGAACTCGGGCATCGCCTGGTGGACCAAGTGGCCACGCTGCTCGAGGCCATTCCAGCGGGTCCGGTGACCCGCGACGAGTCGCCGTCGGCCGTACGCGCGGCGCTCGACCTCACCGGCCCGCTGCCCGAACAGGGAACGGCGGCCGGCCCGCTTCTGGAACAGACCGCGCGCCTCCTGTTCGAGCACTCGCTCTTCAACGCGCACCCGCGCTTTTTCGGCTACATCACGGCGTCGCCCGCGCCCATCGGTATGCTCGCCGACTTCCTGGCCGCGGCGCTGAACGCCAACGTGGGAGCGTGGACGCTGGCTCCGGCAGCAACCGCGATCGAGGAGCAGACGGTGCGCTGGATTGCCGAGCTCATCGGCTTTCCGGTTGCGTGCGGCGGAGCACTGGCGAGCGGCGGCAACATGGCCAACGTGATCTGCTTCATGGCGGCTCGCGCGGCTCGTGCCCCGTGGGACGTGCGCGCGCAAGGCGTCGCTGGCCGCACCGCGCGCCTGCGCACCTACGCGTCGACCGAGACGCACACCTGGCTGCAGAAGGCCGCTGACATGGCCGGCCTGGGCACCGACTCGATCCGCTGGATGGCGGTGGGTCGTGACGGTCGCATGGACATGGCTGCGCTGCGCCAGCAGATCGCGGACGACTGCGCCGCCGGCGACGTGCCGTGCCTCGTCGTCGCCACCGCGGGCTCGGTGAGCACGGGCGCCGTCGATCCTCTGGTCGAGATCGCGGCGGCGTGCCGCGAGGTCGGCGCCTGGTTCCACGTCGACGGCGCCTACGGCGGCGTCGCGGCGGCCGTGGCCGAGGCGCCCGAGGACCTGCGCGGCCTGCGCCTGGCGGACTCGGTGGCGGTCGATCCCCACAAGTGGCTCTACGCGCCGATCGAGGCGGGCTGCGCGCTGGTCCGCGACCCAGAGAAGCTGCGCGCGGCGTTTGCCTACCATCCGCCCTACTATCACTTCGCCGAACACGCCACCAACTACCTCGACTACGGCCCGCAGAACACGCGCGGCTTCCGCGCGCTCAAGGTGTGGATGGCGCTCCGGCAGGTCGGCGCCGAAGGCTATCGCCAGATGATCGGCGACGACATGAGGCTGTCGCGCGAGCTGGCCGAGGCCGTGTGCCGTGATCCGGATCTGGAGCTCACCAGCCAGCAGTTGAGCATCACGACGTTTCGCTTCGTGCCGCAGGAGCTGCGTGCCGCCGTAATGACTGCGGGCGTGGAACGCGAACTCGACGTGCTGAACCGCGCGCTGCTCGACCGCCTGCAGCGCGAGGGCGAGGTGTTCGTGTCGAATGCCGTGATCGATGGCCGCTACGTGCTGCGCGCCTGCATCGTGAACTTCCACACCGAACGCGCCGATGTGGAGGCACTGCCCGGAATCGTGGTGCGGCGCGGCCGCGAGTTGCTGGCGCAGTTGCGCCAGAGTGGGGCGTCGACGGCCGTGCGGCCCGTCTGAGGCAGGAGGCGGAGTTCGCCGTCCATACGATCTTGAAGCCTCTTCACTGCCGTCCCGGCCCACGTCGCTCAGCGCCGGTCGAGCGGCAGGAACTCGCCCTCGCCAATCACGCCGTCGCGCACGCTGTAGAGCGTCACGCCGGAAATAGCTGGCACCACGCCATCGCTGCCGCCCACGATCGCCGCGGCCTGTTCAAACCTCGTGGTCAGTGGTGAACCGAACCGCACCGACTCGCGCAGATGGATGTGTCCGCTCAACGCCAGCGGCCACGGATGCGGCGCGATCGCAGCCGCCACCTGGCTGAGATTCGACACGACGTGCCGGAAGATGGTCGAGCCGTTCACGCGCAGGGTGGTGGGTGCTGCGGGCGTAGTAGCCGCTCGCCTCGGCCTCGCCCACGCGAATGGCGTCTTTCACCAGGTCGCCGGTCATGAGCACGAAGTCGGGCTTTCGGGTCTCGGCGAGGGCGCGCACGGCGCGCAGTCGCGCGACACTCTCGGCGCTCGTGTGCGGATCGGAGCCGTGGAGGAACGTGAACGCCGGGGACACGGGGGCACGCGCCAGACCAAACGTCAGGCCACGGGCTGCCGGAGCCCAGAACGTCCGCGTCGCACGCTCCCCGTCGGGCACCGACATGAACACCACGCCGGTGCCGGTAACGACGACCTCGCGCTGATTCGACACCGCTACGCCAGCGACGCCGACCTCGCCGGGATCGCGCTGTCCGTTGTCATTGGCGTCGAGATAGACCAGCCCGTCAACCGGTGGAGCCTGCGCCCTGGGAGCGGCGACGGCCGCAAGGCACAGAGTCAGCAGAGCGGTGCGGGTCAGGGTGTGCATGGCTGCTGCGGGCGCCAGGGCGCGGGTAAGTCTACGCGAAGTGCTCGGGCGCCGCTGCCGGCGGCATGGGTTCCGGGCTCGCGAGATAATCCAGGGAATCATGGACAACAAGGCCATCACGCTCAACTTCTACGAGGCCCTCAAGGCCGGCCGGCTCACCGTCATCGACGAAATCGTCTCGGCGGACTTCATCGAGCACGAAGAGACGCCGAGCGACGCCGACGGGCGCGACGGCCTGCGCGAGATGTTCGCCACGTTGCACGCGGCGTTCTCGGACTTCGCCATCAACGTCGAGGACATGGTGGCCGAGGGCGACAAGGTGTTCGTGCGCGCCATCATGCAGGGCATCCAGCGGGCCGAGTTCCTGGGTATCCCGAACCAGGGCAAGCCCATGCTCGTGCCGGTCGCCGACGTGCTCCGCTTCGAGAACGGCCGCATCGTGGAGCACTGGGGCCTGATGGACACCGGTCAGCTGATGGAGCAGTTACTCTAGGGCCATGCTCAACCTCACCGTCGTCTTCGCCGCGCTGTCACTTGGTGGCGCCGCCGTCGTGTCGGCGCAACCCGGCGCCGCTGCACCGGCGGTGCCCACGGCGGCGCCGCGCATCGTGCTCGTGACCGGCTCCACCGACGGCCTGGGACGCGAAGTGGCGCGCCGCCTCGCGGCGGAGGGCGCGCACGTGATCGTGCACGGCCGCAACGTGGTGCGGGGCACGGCCGTCGTGGCCGAAATCGCCGCCGCGCGCATCGGCTCAGCGCGCTTCTACCAAGCCGACTTCGCGTCGCTCAGCGAGGTGCGTCGTCTGGCGGCCGAGATCCGTCGCGACTACAGCCGTCTCGACCTGCTCGTGAACAACGCCGGCATCATCGCCCGGGAGCGTGAGCTCAGCACGGACGGCTACGAGATGAGCTTCGCCGTGAACTATTTGTCCGGCTACTTGCTCACCTACTCGCTGCTGCCGCTCATCGAGCAGGGCCGCGCGCCGCGCATCGTGAACGTGTCGTCGCTGGCCGCATCGCCGATCGACTTCAGCGACGTGATGCTCGAGCGCGGCTACTCCTCGGATCGCGCCTATGGCCAAAGCAAGCTGGCCCAGGTCATGTTCACGATCGACCTGGCGCAGGAGCTGAAGGGCTCGGGCATCGTGGTGCAGGCGCTGCACCCGGCCACCTACATGGACACGACCATGGTGACCTCGGCCGGGGTTACGCCGCGCAGCACCGTGGCCGAAGGCGCCGCCGCGGTGCTGGCGGTGATTGCCACTGACGCCCCGAGCGGCAGCTACTTCGTGGGGCAGAAGGTGGGCACGCCGCACCGCCAGTCGGCCGACCCAGAGGCGCGACGGCAGTTGCGCGCGGTGAGCCGGAAGCTCACCGGCCTGTCGTAGATCAGGCCGCCGGTCATGCGGCGCGCTTGTCCAGGTTGCCCGACCACAGATATTCGCGCGTCTCGGCCACGATCACGCCGTTCAGCGCCAGGAGCGAAATCAGGTTGGGCACGGCCATGAGGCCGTTGGCCACATCGGAGAAGCTCCATACGGCGGTGAGCGTCGACACCGAACCGAGCATCACCGCACCGACCCAGAGCAGACGGTAGGGCATGATCACGCCGGATCCGAAGAGATATTCGGCCGCCTTCTCGCCGTAGTAGGCCCAGCCGAGGATGGTCGAGAACACGAAGGTCAGCAGGCCGATCGTGAGGACGATGGGGCCGATGGTGGGCAGGTCTTCAAACGCCATCTTGGTGAGGGCCGAGCCGCTCAAGCCCTGCTGCCAGCCGCCCGAGTTCACGACCACCACTCCAGTCAAGGCGCACACGACCACGGTGTCCCAGAACGTGCCGGTGGACGAAACGAGCGCCTGGCGCACCGGGTTTTTCGTCATCGCCGCGGCCGCCACGATCGGCGCGCTGCCGAGGCCGGACTCATTCGAGAAGAGCCCGCGCGCGATGCCGAAACGCATCGCCTGCTGGATGCCGGCGCCGAGGAAGCCGCCCGCGGCGGCGTGACCGCTGAAAGCGCTATTGAAGATGAGCGAGAGCGTGTCGGGCACGCGTTCGATGTGCATCACGATCAGGATGACGCAGCCCAGCACGTAGAACGCCGCCATGAATGGCACCAGCTTCTCGCACACGCTGGCAATCTTGGTGATGCCGCCCAGGATGACGATCGCGGTCAGCACCGTCATGACGATGCCGGTGATCCACGGCGACACGCCGAACGTCTGGTGCGCCAGCGCCGAGATGGAGTTGGCCTGGGTCATGTTGCCGATACCGAAGGCGGCAATGGCCGTGAGGGCGGCAAAGAGCATGCCGAGCGGTCGGCTGCCGAGGCCGCGCTCGAGCGCGTACATCGGACCGCCGGCCATGTGGCCGTTGGGAAGCTTGACGCGGTATTTCACGCCCAGCACTGCCTCGGCATATTTGGTGGAGATGCCGAACACCCCGGTCAGCCACATCCACAGCACCGCGCCCGGTCCGCCGGCCGCCACTGCCGTGGCCACGCCCACGATGTTGCCGGTGCCGATCGTGGCCGCCAGCGCGGTGGTGAGGGCGCCGAACTGCGAGATCTCGCCGTCGCCCTCCTTCTCTCGCGAGAACGACAGCTTGATGGCCTGGGGAATGTAGCGCTGGATGAACTTCAGTCGCACCGTCAGGAACAGGTGCGTGCCGAACAGCAGAATGAGGAGAGGCGGACCCCAGACGAGGTCGCTGGCTTGGGCGAGAAGGGCTTCGATGGCCTGCATGGACGTGCAGTGTAGCAGCGGTGCGTCCTCGGGTGCCCGGCCAAGTAGAATCGAGGGCCATGCGCATTCCTTCAATTGCCCTCCTCGCGTGCCGCTCCGTCGTCGTGATCGCGCTCCTCGCGCTGGCCCGGCCGGCCACGGGGCAGGTCAGCCCGCAGCGTCCGTTCGGCACGCTGCGCGAACAGGCCGCCATGCAGCAGGCGTGGCTGAAGCAGCGGCTCGACACGTTCCTGCCGGCACTCATGCGCAAGCACGGCATCGATCTGTGGGTCGTGCCGATGCGCGAGTACAACGAAGATCCGGTCTTCGCCGCGCTGGTTGCGCCCGACACGTTCGCCGCCCGGCGCCGCACCATCTACGTGTTCTTCGACACGTGCGCGGCGTCAGGACAGGCGCCGGCGCCGTCGTGCGTGCAACGAATCGCGCTTGGCGGAACCTCGCAGGGAGGCCTCTACGAGGCCCGTCGCGCCACGGTTGCCGCCGGGTCGAACGTGGGCCGCGGAGCGCAGGCCGAGCTGTGGGGCGACGACCAGTGGCAGGTGTTGAAGACCGTCATCGAGGAGCGCAAGCCCAAGGTGATCGGCATCGATCGCTCGACCGTGTTCGCGTTCTCGGACGGGTTGTCGAGTGGCGAGCTGCAGGGCATGAGCGCCGCCCTCGGGGCCGCCTGGACGGCGAAATTCAAGGACGCGGCCGGCCTGCCGCTCGAGCTGATCGCGGCGCGGCTGCCGGATGAAGAAGCGTTCTTCACCAGGATGCAGACGCTGGTCTGGTCGATGACTGGGGAGATGTTCTCGGCCCGGACCATTACGCCGGGCGTGACCCGCACGAGCGACCTGGTGTGGTGGTGGCGGCAGCGCACCAACGATCTCGGCCTGGGCACGTGGTTCCAGCCGAGCATCGAGGTGCAGCGCAAGGGCGCCACCGACGAGCAACTGGGCGACGACCCGATCATCGAGCGGGGCGACGTCCTGCACTGCGACGTCGGCATCACGGTGGCGCGGCTCAACACCGATACGCAGCACATGGGCTACGTGCTGCGCGAGGGCGAACGCGATGCGCCCGAGGGCTTGCGTCGCGCGCTCGCCAACTCGAACGCGATGCAGGACATCACGCTCGAAGAACTGAGGCCCGGACGCTCGGGCAATGCGGTCTTGGCGGCCACGCTCACGCGCATGAAGGCCAAGGGCATCGACGGCAGTCAGTACAGCCATCCGATTGGTCTGCACGGCCACGGCGCCGGGCCGCTCATCGGCCTATGGGACTACCAGGAGGGCGTGCCCGGACGTGGCGACGCGCTGGTGCAGCCGAGCATGTGGTTCTCGATGGAGCTGCAGGCGACCACGCCGATTCCCGAGTGGGGCGGTCAGCGGGTGCGGATGGCGCAGGAGGAAGACGTGATTGTCGGCGCCGATGGCCGCGTCCGTTGGGCCCTCAAGCGTCAGGACCGGCTGCTGCTAGTGAAGTGAACGACCCGCGTCAGCGATGACGCGAGCGGCGTCCGGCCCGGCTCACGGGGCCGCCCTCACCACGGGTCTGCGGCGGCGAGCGTCTCAGGGCGCCGCGATGGCGCGGGCCAGCGCGATCATCTACGCCTTGGTGAGGTTGTTGCCAACCAGGCGCGCCACGCTGTCCTTGCGGTGTACGGCTTCGAGCATCTGCTGCGTGGTCGGCACGAGGGCCGCCTTCAGGCCGACACTGGGGAGCAGCTCGCGCTTACCTGAGGCACGCTGCCCTTCGACGCTCGACACCACCGACTCGAAATAGCTTCGCCGACGGCCGTGGTTGCCTGCAGTGGTCGCGCTTACTGCACCTCGACCGGCTTCTTCGGTGAACCGCGCCGGACGTGCGACGCCGGGCTCCACTCGCGCAGGTCGTCGAAATACGAATACACCACCGGCGTGACCAGCAGCGTGAGCAGCAGGCATAGCATCTGACCGCCGATGATGGTCACGGCCATCGAGGCGCGCGACCCGGCGCCGGCGCCGCGGCCGAGCGCAATCGGAATCATGCCGGCGATGATCGCGATGGTGGTCATCAGGATCGGGCGCAGCCGGACATGGTTGGCCGACAGAATCGCGTCGTAGCGGCCCATGCCCTGCGCCCGCAAGGTGTTGGTGTAGTCGACCTGGAGGATCGAGTTCTTCTTCACGATCCCGAAGAGCATCATCAAACCGATGGCGCTGTAGACGTTGAGGGTCATGCCGAAGGCCATTAGCGCCAGCAGACCGGCCGGCAGGCTGAGCGGGAGCGAGGTCATGATCGTGAGCGGATGCACGAAGCTGTTGAACTGCGAGGCCAGCACCATGTAGATGAACAGCACCGCCAGAATCATCGCGATGATGAAGTTGTTCGACGCCTCGGCCAGCGTTTTGGCGCTGCCGCCGAAAACCGCCTGGTAGCCGGCGCGCAGATTCAGCTCGGCCACCTTCTGGCGCGCTTCGGTGAGCACTTCGCTGAGCGGCCGTCCCTGCAGGTTGGCGTTGACCGAGATCTGACGCTGGCGGTTGTAGCGGTCGATCGACGCCGGGCCGCTGTCGTTGGTGAGGGTGGCCACGTCGCTCACGCGCACGGTGCGGCCACCGGCCGCCGGCACCAGCAGGTCGCCCATGCGCGACGGATT
>JBDTWC010000003.1:0-14627 GCA_040006875.1 Acidobacteriota bacterium
GTGGGGGCCGGAGCCAGGAAGGGGACGGAGGGTCTCCCCCCCGCCCCAGCCCCGAGTGACCAGATCAGCCGGAAGCCGAGGCGCGAAGTGAACGGCGCCAGAATGGCGGTCGGCCGCAGGAACGAGGCACCCGTCGCGCGCGAGATCGTCTCGGACGAGTGGCTGTTCGTGATGTTGAAGAAGTCGAGGAAGCCGCGGAACTTGAAGCGCGGTCCCAGCGGGAAGGTGCGCTCAAAGCGCGTGTCGAAGACCCAGATGTTGTCTTCGCGGCGCGAATCAGCCGACTCGGCGTAGATCGTCGAGGCCGGGAAGGTCACGCCAGCGGGCGCAGCCGAACCGGGAACGGCGATGGTGCGGGCATAGTTGGTGCCCGACTGGTGGCGGATGACCGGCGACACGCGGATGCCGAAGGCCGCGTCGTAGCTGGCCGTGGCCTTCATGCTCCAGTTCGAGCGCTCCTGCTGCCCGGGCAGGCTCTTGTTGCGCGGGAAGCTGTTCACGACCGTCTCGGGGAAGTCCTTCAACTGCGTGAACGCGCCGCCGAGTTGACCTGACCAGCGGTGGCTGAAGCGCTTGTTGAGCGACGCCTCGTAGGTCTTGAAGCGCGACTCGCGGCCGGGCACGTTGCTGATCAACGTGGTCACCGGGAACTTGCTGACGTCTGCGGTGGGAATCCCGTAGAGCTGGATGTTCTGGTCGTCGCCGTTGCCTAGGATGTTGTCCGGACCGCGGTCGACATAGTTGAACGGCACGCTGTAGGCGCTCAGCGGACGGCCAGGGTAGGTGGCGCCGGTGAGGTCGTCTTCGGTCTTGTAGACAAAGCCGATGCGGCCGCCGAGGGTGTCGGTGATCTGCTGCTCGAAGAACAGACCAGCCTCGTGGGTGTAGGGCTGCTTGATCTTGTCGTCGAGGAAGATCGAGCCGGCGGTGGCGTTGGCCGTGGGCGCGCCCACTTCTTCGCCGAGCTGGTAGTGCTTGTCGCCGTTCAGGTCGTTCCAGTTGTAGGTGACGATCTTCTCGGCGATGTTCGGGTTGGCGTCGGCGCCGAGCGTGACGCCGGGGTTGTGCCAGAACAGCCCGTAGTTGGCCTTCAGCACCGAACGGCCCTCACCCGAGAAGTCGTAGATCAGGCCGACGCGCGGCGCGAACGACTTCCAGTCGTACTGGTCCTTCTTCGCAAAATCAAGCGCCGCCAGCGTGTACGGGCCGTTGGTGCCGCCGAGCTGACTCTGCTCGGGCAGGTAGCCCTTGTAGTTGTCGAAGCGCACGCCCAGGTTCATGGTCAGCTTGCCCAGGCTCCAGGTGTCGTTGACGAAGCCACTGAAGACGTTGAGACCTGCGATCGACGTCAGCGAGTCGTGCGCGCTGAGCGAACCGACCTGGCCAGACGCCGTCGGGAAGGCGAAGACCACCGAGCTGCCGACGCCGTTGGCGTACTGCTGTTCGATGTTGCCACCAAACCGCTGCTCGTAGCCTTCCCAGCCCTTTTCGCGCAGCACTTCCACGCCGGCCTTGAAGGTGTGCGTGCCCATCTTGGCGGTGTCGAGGAAGTAGGTGCTGGCCACGTTGAACTGCTTGCGGTCGCGGTCGAGCTGCCACCGCTGGTTGGCACCGGCCACGGTCAGGTTGGTGGTGTCGCGGAACCAGTAGGCGTCATCGCCGTTGGCGGTCAGCGGGAAGTAGTAGCCGAAGTCGCCATAGCGCGCTTCGAGGTAGACCTTGTCGCTGACGGTGCTGTTCCACTCGCCCTTGTAGACCCAGCTGCCAGAGTTCTGGTCGTTGGTGCTGCTCTCGCTCGCGTAGGTGTAGCCGGCGTTGGGCAGCCGATTGGGCTGGTGCTTCTGGCCCCACTGGTAGTAGCCGATGATCTTGTTGTTCTGGTTCACCTGGTAGGTCAACTTGGCGACCGGGTTCCAGAGCTTGGTGTCGAAGGTCTTGTCGAACTCGAAGAGCGGCTGCGCCACCGCGTTCTTCTGCGTGCGGTAGGTGCCGAACCACCAGATCTTGTCCTTCTTGATCGGGCCGCCGGTGTTGATGGCGGTGTCGTAGTAGTGGTCGATCTCGTTGGCGCCTTGGCGGAAACCGAAGCCCCCCTGGGCCACCGGCGTGGTGTAGTTGCCGGGCAGGTTCGAGCCCTGGAGCGAGTTGTTGTACCAGTCGAGGTAGTACTCACCCGAGAACTGGTTGCCGCCCGACTTGGCGATGAACTGGCTCTGCACGCCGGGGCTGGGCATTTCCGCCGTCTGGCCCGTGGTGCCGAGGAACACTTCTTCAAGCGACGAGTAGTCGAAGTAGAAGCCGGCGCCCGTGGTGCCCTCCGTCGAGTTGATGCCCTCGATGAGCACGCGCACCTGACCGGTCATGCCGTAGGCGGCATAGCCGGTCTGCGTGCCGGCACGGTTGCCGCCGACGTCGATGCGGGTCATCTGCACGGCCGGGGTGACGGCGAGCAGCGACCACATGTCGCGGCCGTTGGGCAGCGACTGGAGCTGCTCGGTCTTGAAGTTCTGCTGAATACGGGTGGCCGTGGTGTCGATGACCGGCGATGAGCCGGTCACGGTCACGGTTTCCTGCAGCGTGGCCAGGGCGAGTTCGATGTTGAGGTTCGCCGTGAAGCCGAGGGAGAGCTGGATGCCTTCACGCTTGATGGTGTTGAACCCCGCCAGTTCGTAGGTCAGCGTCCACGTGCCGGGAGGCAGCGCGGGGAAACGATAATTGCCCGTTTCCGACGTGACCGCCGCCTGCGCGCCGAGCGCCGACGGGCTGGTGGCCGTGATGGTCACGCCGGGCAGCACTGCGCCCTGAGCGTCCGTCACGCGTCCCTGAATCGTACCTGTGCTGCTTGCGCCGCCGCCCTGAGCGAACGCGCCCGAGGCAGATGCCGCGGCAAGTGCCACGGTCAGCAGCCCGATAAACCATCGCTTCATTCGCAATCCTCCATGGCCGTGCGGTGCGGCCTGTGGGCAGGCCGGCCACGTGACCGAGTCGAGACCTACAACGACAACAAAACCGCCGGGATGTGACGTGCAATCCACACGGGGTCGATCCAGAGCGACGGAGGGAATCATTGGAGACTCGGGCAGGGCGCCTGAGCGCCGTGCCCGAGTTCCTGGTTGGGAGGAGCGGATGTCACCCCGCTGCCCAGTACCTGCTCCCCGATCCTCAACGGCCGCGAGTTGCAGACGGGCAACGCGTGACCGACTACGAACAGTACGAACAATCGAAATACGAGGCCGTCCGCCCCGAAATATTGGGACGGAACCGCCGCGTAGCGACGCAGATTACGCGAAGGAGTGATGAAAGGCAACATTTCTGTCGCCGGTTGTAACGCGGCCTGCAGGCTCAGGCTCCGGAGTGGCCTCTGACCGGGTGCAGCACCACCGGCGAGAGTCGCGTCAGGAAGACCCCGGCCAGAATGGCCGCGGCTCCCACCGACTGAGCCATGGTGACCGGCTCGCCGAGCCACAGCCATCCCACGGCAATGGCCACGAGCGGGATGAGGTTGCTGTAGTTGGAGGTGCGCGTGGCACCGATCTGCTGCACGCCCGTGTACCAGATCACGTAGGCGAGAACGAGGCAGAACGTCGAGGACCACAGCATCAGCGCCCAGCTCGTGACCGACACGGCGGCCCAGTCGGCAGCCGCAAGCGACGGCCAGGTGGCAAGCGCGTAGGTCGGCGCGGCCACGAGAGCGGCCCACGCCGTGAGCAGGGTCGGGGAATAGCGGCCGAGCAGCGGACGCGACGCCACTGAGTAAACCGACCAGCACAGCATCGACACAAACACATAGGCATCGCCGGTCAGCGAGTTCCCCGACACGGTGGCGCCGACGCCGACCACGAAATAGAGGCCGATGACCGAGAGCACGGCGCCGGCCCAGCGCGCCCACGACAGCCCCTCGTGGCCCAGCGCCGCCGACAGCAACGAGATCACGACCGGCGACAAGCCGAAGATCAACCCCGAGTTGGCCACGCTCGTGCGCGGCACGCCGCTCATGAACAGCAGCTGATAGAAGGTGCCACCGATGAGGCCCAGCCCGGCCACGCGGGCCCAGTCACGCCGCTCCACCCGGCGCGCCGCGGCCGGCGCTCGCAGCAGCACCACGCCGAACGCTGCCGCCGCAACCAGCATCCGCATGGTGTTGAAGGCGTGCACGGGGAAATCGCGCGACACGACCTTCACGACCGACAGGTTCGTGCCCCACGCCATGATCACGAGCAGGAGCAGCAGGTCGAGCCCCGTGAAGCCCTTCCGCGTCACCGGCAGAGCCTCAGCGCGGCTCGGCCATGCGCGCGGCGTACAAATGAAAAGGGCAAACCGCGGTGCTGCGGCTTGCCCTCGAGCCCGAACGAACTGCCGGTCGTGGTGTTACCCGCCGAACGGCTTCAGGAAGAAGAGAATCAGCGAGATGAGGAGCACGTAGATCACGAGCGATTCAATCAGCACGAGGCCGAGAATCAGAGCGCCGCGGATTTCACCAGCTGCACCCGGGTTACGCGCGATGGCCTCGGTGGCCGACGCAACCGCGCGACCCTGACCGAGGGCTCCACCCAACGCGGCGATGGCAAGCGCGAAGCCAGCCGTGATGATCGACCACTGCACCAACGAGGCACTGGTGGCGGCAGCGGCCTCCTGAGCGTAGACCGGGGACACAAGGCCCGCGACCAGCAACATCAGGGACGCAGACAGGATTGACCGAGTACTCAACACACGCCTCCTACGAAAGTCAGGAATGCGACCCGTTCGAATTCGCGCGCATGGTCCTCGCGAACTCGATGGTGGCGGCGACTGCAGGGGCGGAGACCCCCGCCAGCATCGCCATCGGGTCAAACTCAAAACGCGCCATCATAACGTAAGCGCTCACGGCCAGTATAGCATGCCTTGTGAAAAACTTCACGAACCCGAATCGTGGGCGCGGGCCCTGGAAATCCTGTCCGCTGCCTTCCTCTGACAGGGCCGCGGCAGACCAGATGGCGTCGACTCCGGACCGGATGCCCTGGTAGCTCAGAGCAATCAGCAGCACGCCCCCGGCCACGCCCGCCGCTCTGCCGGGGTGACCGGGCCACAACGCGAGCGCACTCAGCGCGAGCACACCGCCGACGATGAGCGTGTCGCGCTCGATGCGCTGCAGCTGGCGGTCGCCGCTCGATCCGCTCACGGCGTCTTGGGTCCGGTGGCGTCGCGAGCATGTTGGAGCTCGCGCTCCCCTTCCGTCACCGCCTTCATCGTGCGCACCACGTTCAAGATCCCGGCGGCCAGGCCGAGGGCGAATCCCAGAAGCGAGCCCCACGGCTTGGTGCCGGTCTGCGTGTCGATCCAGTAGCCGGCGCCAAATCCCATCATCAGCGCGAACACAAACGCCAGCCCGATCGTGCTCAGCTGACCGAGCGTCTTCAGCGTGCGCGAGTCAGGGGTCACAGCCATGCCTCAGTGTAGTCCCCGGTGACGGCAGCAATCCCACGGCTGGACGACTGACGGCGGACTATACTGGCCGAGAGTTGCGGTGCCTGCCCCGCGCTTCGAGGTCACTCCGAAGATGGCTCACCTTTCCGTGCGGCTCGCGGCCGTGCTCGCGACGCTCGCGCTGACCGGCCCGACCGTGGTCATGGCCCAGGCGCGCGAGCGCGTGGCCTTCGTGTCGGTCGTCGATCGCAAGACAGGAGCGCCGCTCGACCTCGTCACCCCACGCGACCTCGTCATCCGGGAAGATGGGGTGGCGCGCGAAGTGCTCAAGATCACGCCGGCGACCGGCCCGATGCCGGTGGCCGTGCTCATCGACAACAGCGCTGCGGCGGAGCCGGCCGTGCAGGATCTGCGCAGCGCCGTCACGGCATTCGTCGCCGGCCTGGGCGGTGTCGGACCCGTCGCCATACTTACGATGGCCGACCGGCCTACGGTCGTCACCGAATACACCCATGCGGCAGCCACGCTGGCTGCGGGCATCGGACGCCTCTTCTCGCGGCCCGGAAGCGGCGTCACCACGCTCGATGCCGTACTCGAGACGTCGCGCGGGCTCGGCAAGCGTGAGGGCGAGCGCGCCGCTATCGTCGTCGTGAGCGCCGGCGGTGCCGAACTCAGCAGCGTCGGCTACACGCGCGCCCTCGACGCGCTCAAGACCTCGGGGGCCACCTTGCACGTCGTGATGCTGGCGCCGCCCGGGCGTAGGTCCCTCGACGACGCCACGCGGCAGCGCGACACGCTCTTCGATCGCGGCGTGCGCGCCACCGGCGGCTTTCGCCGCGACGTGCTCAGCAGCATGTCCTTCGCGCCCGCGCTCGCCGACCTGGCGCGCGCGCTGAGCCAGCAGTTTCGGGTGGTCTACGCCCGCCCGCAGACCTTGATTCCACCCGACTCGTTCGCGGTGGCGGCCACCGCGCCGGGACTCATCGCCTACGGCACGGCGGCCCGGGGGCAGCCGAAATGATCCGCCAATTCCACTCGGCCGTACCGCTGGTCGCCATGGCGGCCGCGGTCGCGTCGCTCTCCGCCTTCGCCCAGGCACCCGCGCCGCCGCAAACCCGCCGGCCCGCCGATCAGATCTTCAGGGCCGGCGTCGAGATGGTGTCGATCAACGTCACGGTGCTCGACTCGCAGAGCCACTACCTCAGCGATCTCGAGGCCAAGGACTTCACCGTCTTGGAGGACGGGGTAAAGCAGGAGGTCAGCTACTTCAACCGCACCACCCTGCCGATCGCCCTGTCACTGCTCATCGACACCAGCGCCAGCATGGAGCAGCGCATGGGCACCGCGCAGGACGCCGCCGTCGGCTTCGCCCGGAAGCTGCGGCCGCAGGATCTGGCCCAGGTCGTGGATTTCGACACCCGGGTCGAGATCCTGCAGGACTTCACCTCCGACGTCGGCGCCCTCGAGAAGGCGATTCGCGCCACCCAGGCCGGCGGCTCGACGTCACTGCACAACGCGCTCTACATCTCGCTCAAGGAACTGGCCAAGATCAAAGCCAAGAGCGAGGACGACGTGCGGCGCCGCGCCGTGGTGCTGCTCTCGGACGGCGAAGACACCTCGAGCCTGGTTACGTTCGAGGAGGTGCTCGACCTGGCCAAGCGCTCGGCCACGACCATCTACACCATCGGCTTGCAGTCGAAGGAGACCGGCTTCTCGAAGGGCTTCCGCGAGGCCGAGTTCGGGCTGCGCCAGCTGGCGCAGGAAACCGGCGGTCGCGCCTTCTTCCCGCAGCGGGCCGAGGATCTGGCTGGGATCTACAGCGTGATCGCCGACGAACTGGCCAGCCAGTACACGCTCGGCTACGCCTCGACCAACCAGAAGCGCGACGGCGGCTGGCGCCGTCTCAACGTGCAGGTGACTCGCCCGGGATCGGCGGCGCGCACCAAGCGCGGCTACTTCGCGCCGGGGTCGTAGGTAACGGCACCCTCGCCCTCGCGCCGGCCGTAGCCGGTGACCACGGCCACAATCAGCATCGCCACCAGAGCCCACGAGTAGGCGTTGTGCAGGCCAGCGTCGAGCGGCGACACGCGCGGCATGCCCGCGGCCGCCCCCGACGCCGACGCGCTCGAGGCCAGGATCGTGGGCAGGAAGAACGGCAACAGGAACGGCCACGTGCACGCCGTCAGGTCGAGCAGATTGGCGCGCCGGTAGGCGCCGACGCCGCGCTCCCGCCCGAGCGCGGCCACGTACGGCCCCACGGCGAGAATCGCGACCACGCTGTGGGTGGTGAGCACGACCGCCACCGAGAGCATGGCCACGATGCGCGCTTCGGCGCGCGCGACGCTGCCGCTGGCGCCGCCCCACGCGGTCGCCCGCGCCACCGCTCCACTCGCCTCGAGCACCGCCACGAGGCCGACGAGGAGCAAAGTAAACACCGATACGCCGACGCCGCGCTCCAGTCCGTCGATGAGCACGCTCGTGGCCGACACGCTGCCCGGCCTCACCGACAGCAGCTGGTCGGCACGCAACAGCCCCAGCGGCACCGCAAGCACCACCGCCGCCAGCAGACCGAAGAGCAGCGCCTCCACGAGGTGACGCCGCCGCAGCAGCAGGGCGACCACGAGCGCCGGCACCAGCAACATCGGGAGGCCGCGGGCACTGCCGGCAGTCGCGGTGGCCGCGGCGGTAGCCGTTCCGCCCGCGCCGCCGAGCAGCACGGCGGCCACCAGCGCCAGCGCGCCCGCCGGAAGTACGTACTTGAGGCGGGCCCGCACCGTGCCGCCGATGTCGGCGCGCTGCGTGCCGGCCGAGGCGATGGTCGTGTCGGAGATCGGCGAGATGCTGTCGCCGAAGGTGGCCCCGCCCAGGATGGCGCCGATGAGCACCGCCGGATTGGCGCCCGCGCCGGCGCCAGCCGGATAGAGCAGCGGCCCGCAGATGATGAGCGTGCCGAAGCTGGTGCCGGTGGACGTAGCAACCAGCGCGCACACGACAAACGCCGCGCCCGCATACCAGCCTCCGCGCAGGTCGAGCGTGCGAGCCCCCCACACCAGCGCGTCGACAAAGCCCGTGGCCGCAAGCAGGCTGCTCAAGGCGCCGGCGAGCAGCCACGCCAGAATCATGAGCATCACGACCGGCGCGGCCATGCCGGCAATGAGCGTATCCGCGTAGCGCGCGCGGTCGCGGCACAGCACCAGGCCCACCGTCAGCGCCGCGAGAAGGACGGGCCAGAAGCCGCGCTCATCGGGTGCGCCCTGCACGGCCAGCCATGAAACTCCGGCCAGGAAGACGGCGAGCGGCGCGGTCGCGCCCACCAGGCCGCCACGAAAGCCGAGCGCTGCGGCGGAGTGATCTGGTTGCGGCACACGACCTCCGGGTGGAGCAGTCGGCGGTCGGGCGGTCCCGGCACAGGACTACGTCCCTGCCGCCGCGACCCTACCGTTCGAGGCGCGTATAGTACTACGCGCGCCCCGCCGGGCGGACGCGCGGGGAGCCGATGACAGCCGATCGCGACGACGAGTTCACCTTGTATGACCTGCGCGTCGAGGTGGTGGCCACCGATCGGCCGATGGTATGCAGCCATCGCGTCGGTGATGCCTTTGAAGTGCACGGCGAGAACCTCGTGATGGCTCCGGGGCAGCCGTTTTCTCTCTACGCCCTGGCGGCGCTGTTGCCGCTGCTCCCGGCCAAGCAGCGCGAGACGCACGCACACGACTGGATGACGACCGACGCGGAAGTGGCCTGTCCCGATCCGCATTGCGGCGCCCGGTTCCGCATCACGCGTCTCGGCCTGCGCACGTTCAAGCATGGCGACGTCACGGCCGTGTCGCTGCCCCGCTGATGACCACCGTCGTTCCGCGTCACACGCTCGCGCCTGGCTACCCCATCTCGCGCCTCGTGAAGGGCGGCTGGCAGCTGGCCGGCGGACACGGCGCCGTGGTGCCCGAGGCCGCGCTCGCCGACATGCAGGCCTACGTCGAAGCCGGCGTCACCACCTTCGATTGCGCGGACATCTACACCGGTGTCGAGGCGCTCATCGGCGATTTCGTGCGCCGCCGCGGTCACGCACGCGACCTGCAGATCCACACGAAGTACGTGCCCGACCTGGCCGCGCTCGGCACCCTCACCGCCTTGGATGTGCGCCACGCCGTCGAGCGGTCGCTGACCCGACTCGGCGTGGCGACGCTCGACCTGGTGCAGTTCCACTGGTGGGACTACGAGCGCCCGGGCGCCGTCGACGCGGCCCGCTGGCTCGACGACCTGCGGCGCGCCGGCCTGATCCGGCACCTCGGCGCCACCAACTTCAACACGATGCAGCTGCGAGCGCTCCTCGACGCCGGCATCCCGATCGTGGCCCACCAGGTGCAGTACTCACTCCTCGATCGACGACCGGCCGGTGCCATGAGCGAGCTGTGCGCGGCCCACGGCCTGTCGCTGCTCGGTTACGGCGCGCTCGCCGGCGGCTTCCTGTCCGAACGCTACCTCGGTGTGGCGGCGCCGACCGACCTGGCCAACCGGTCACTGGTGAAATACCGCCTGATCATCGACGAGGGCGGCGGCTGGGATCGCTTCCAGGCGCTGCTTACCACGCTGGACCGGATCGCTCGCCGACACGACGCGACCATCGGCGCGGTCTCGATCGCGTGGACGCTCGAGCAGCCGCACGTGGCCGGAGTGATCGTCGGGGCGCGCGACGCCAGCCACCTGCCGGCCACGCTCGCCGGCGCCAGGTTGATGCTCCGCGACGTCGATCGGCACGAGCTACGGGCGGCGTGGGCGGCACAGACGCCGGTGCCGGGCGACGTCTACGACCTCGAGCGCGTCCCGGGCGGACGCCATGCCGCGATCATGAAGTACGACCTCAACGCCAAGGCCGCGGCTGGCTAGGAGCGGCTGCTGACCGCTGCGCGTCGCGCGTTCGGATCACGCGCGGGATAGAATGAGCGCCAACATGCGCACCCTGGTGTATCTGATCGGCACGGGTCCCGGAGCGCCGGGCCTCATCACGGCGCGGGGTCAGCGCTGCCTGGACTCGGCCGACGTCGTGATCTACGACCGCTCGGTGTCAGCGCGCGTGCTCGATCTCGCGCCGGCGCGGGCCGAGCGCATCGACGTGGGCCGGCCGGCCCGCGAGGCCACCGACCAGGACGCCATCAGCTTCCTGCTGGCCGAGAAGGCCCGCGAAGGCAAGGTGGTGGCGCGCCTCAAGCAGGGCGATCCGTTCCTCTTCGATCGCGGCGGCGAGGAAGCGCTGTTCCTGCACGAGCAGGGCATTCCCTTCGAGGTCGTGCCCGGCGTGCCGGTGGTACTCGGCATGGCCGCCTTCGCCGGCATCCCCCTCACCTACCCGGGCGGCGGCGACACCCTCACCATCGTGCGCGGCCACGAGGCCGGTAACGGCGAGCGGACGCGCATCAACTGGGCGCACCTGGCCAAGGTCGACGGCACGCTCGCGTGCTTCGGCGGCCGCGACGAGCTGGCTGAAGTGGTGAAGGCGCTGACCGACCACGGTCGGCCCGCCGACGATCGCGCCGCGCTCATCACGCAGGGCACGCTCGCCAGCCAGCAGACCGTGGTCGGCTCGATCGCGGAAATCGCGGTGCGGCTGGCGGAAGGTCCGCTCGACGGTCCGGCCACGCTCATCGTGGGCAAGGTCGTGGGCCTGCGCGACCACGTGCGCTGGTTCGATCAGCGGCCGCTATTCGGGCGCCGTGTGCTGGTCACGCGATCGCGACACCAGGCCGCCGAGCTCGTGGAGCTGCTCGAAGCGGCCGGCGCCGAGGCGGTGGAAGCGCCGGTGCTCAGGGTGGCGCCGGTCGAAGACCATGGCCCGCTCGACCAGGCCACCGATGCGCTCGCCGTCTACGACTGGGTGGTCTTCACGACGGTGAACGGCGTGGAGAGCTTCATGCAGCGGGTGTTCGAGCGCGGTCGCGACGCCCGCGCCCTGGCCGGTCCGGCGCTGTGCGCGGTGGGCGTCGGCGCGAGCGAGCGTCTGGCCCGCTTCGGCATCCGCGTCGACGTGAACGCCGAAGGTCAGTCCACGGAACAGGTGGTGGCGGCGATGCAGGCCCTGGCGGAAGTGCCCGGCAAGCGCATCTTGATGCCCGTGTCGGAGGGCAGCCGCGACCCCCTGAGCGAAGCGCTCACCGCCATCGGCGCCGACGTGCACCTGACGCCGGCGTTCCGCACACTTGCCGCCGAGGACAATCCGGAGCTGGACGTCTACGGCCAGTTGCTGCAGCACCGCATCGACGTCGTCACCTTCACGAGCGCCGCCGCGGTGCGCTCGTTCGCGGCGCTCCACGGCGAGGAACAAACCGCCGACCTGCTCTCGCACGCCACCGTCGCCACGGTGGGGCCGGCCGCCACCGAGGCCATGCGCCGTCTGGGCGTGACCCCGGCGATCGTGCCGGCCGTGCCTTCGATTGCCGCGCTGGTCGAGGCGATTCGGGCGCACTTCCAATAGCGCGCCCGACTCGAGACCGCTACTTGAGGTGGGCGCCGACCAGCTTGGTCATCTCGAACATCGACACGCTGGGCTTGCCAAAGACGGCCTGCAGCTTGGTGTCGGCGTTGATGATGGTCTTGGCGGCCGGGTCCTGCAGGTTGTGCAGCTTGATATATTCCCAGAGCTTCTTCGTCACCTCGGTGCGCGGCAGCGGCGTGTCGCCAATTACCGCAGCCAACTCGGCGCTCGGGGTCAACGGCTTCATGAACGCGGCATTCGGCGCCCGCTTCTTCGCGGCCGGCGCGCCCTCCGTCGTCCCCTCTTCCTTCTTTGCCATTCGATACTCTCCGCTGAAACTGGACCACGACCGGTCGAGACGACGCGCTCCGTTCCGGAGCGCACCCTTGAATAGTAGTGCGAACCCCAGCCCGTGGATAGCGCGGGCCGGGAAGGAGCTGCCGCCATGACCGCCTTGACTCGCGCCGCGCTGGGCCCCTTCGGATTCGCCATCGCCGTCACCCTCGGCTGTGCCCCACCGGCCGCGCCGCCGGCGCCCATCGACGTGCTCATCACCAACGCCCGCATCATCGACGGCACTGGCGCGCCGGCGCGGCCGGGCGCTGTGGCGGTGCGGGCCGGACGCATCACCGACGTGCTGGATGCGGCCGGCGCGGCCGCGGCCGCGCCGCGAGCCAGCCGCGTCATCGACGCGCACGGCCGCGTCGTCGCGCCCGGCTTCATCGACCTGCACTCGCACTCCGACCTGCCGCTCGTGACCGACGGCAACGCGCAGAGCAAGATCCGCCAGGGCGTCACCACCGAAGTCATCGGCGAGTCGAGTTCGATCGCGCCACAAGCGGCGCCCACCGCCGCGCAGCCGTGGACCGACTTCAACGGCTACTTCGCGCTGCTCGAGAAGCAAGGCATCTCGGTCAATCTGCTGTCGTACGTCGGACTCGGCACGGCGCGCGAGATGGTGGTCGGCAACGACAACCGGGTGCCGACCGCGGCCGAGCTGAAGGCGATGCAGGATCTGGTCACCGCCGCGATGCAGCAGGGCGCGGCCGGCGTGTCGACCGGGCTCATCTATCCGCCCAACGCGTTTGCCACGCTCGACGAGCTGGTCGCGCTCTCGACCCCGGCCGCGGCCCTGGGCGGACGCTACGCGTCGCACCTGCGCCAGGACGGCAAGCGTCTGCGCGAGGGCATCGAAGAAGCCATCGCCATCGGCGAGCGCGCCAAGCTGCCGGTGCACGTGTTCCACATCAAAGTGACCGGGCAGCAGAACTTCGGGCGGATGAAGGAGGTCGTGGCGCTCGTGGAGGCAGCGCGGGCGCGCGGCGTGAAGGTCACGGCCGACATCTATCCCTACGTGGCCAGCAGCACCAGCCTCACCGCCACGTTGCCGCAGTGGGTGCTCGACGGCGGCGCCGACGCCATGGTCAAGCGCCTCTCCGATCGGGCCACGCGGGCGCGCGTGCGCCGCGACATGGAGGATCCCAACGCCGCCTGGGACAACCGCTACCAGTCGGCCGGCACGTGGGCCAACGTGCAGCTCGCCGCGATCGGCCGCACCCGCGGCGTAGCCGCCACCGACGAGGCGCCCAACCGCCGCTATGAAGGGATGCGCGTGGCGGACGCGGCCAAGGCGGCGAAGAAGGACCCGTTCGACTTCGTGTTCGATCTGCTGGTCGAGACGCGCGGCAGCGTCGCCTGCGTCTATTTCATCATGGCGGAAGACGACGTGAAACTGGCGCTGGTGCAGCCGTGGGTGGCGGTGGGCTCCGACGGATCGGCGCTCTCGATCGAGGGACCGCTGCGTTCCGGGGTGCCGCATCCGCGCAACTTCGGCACCTTCCCGCGCGTGCTCGGCAAGTACGTGCGCGAGGAGAAGGTGATTCCGCTCGAAGAGGCGGTGCGCAAGATGACGTCACTGGCGGCGTCGATCTCGCAGTTGCCGGACCGCGGCACGATCGCCCCCGGCAAGTGGGCCGACCTCGTGATCTTCGATCCGGCGACGGTCGCCGACCAGGCCACCTTCGAGCGGCCGTTCGCCTATCCCGTTGGCATCGACACGGTGCTCGTGAACGGCACGATCGTGCTCGACGAGGGCACGCACACCAACGCGCGTCCTGGTCAGGTGCTGCGCCACAAGTAGAGCGCTGCGCGCGCGGACCGTGGCGTAGACGCAGGGCGGTCCCGACGCGGTCCTAGGCGACAGGGCGCTCGATCGTGACCTTCGGCACCGGCGCGCCCGACCAGGTGAAGCGATAGGTCCTGGCCTTGCGCACGTTCATCACCAGCGCCGGCCGGAACGCTGCCACGCACGTGCCGCCGTCGTGCCGCACGCTCGGATAGACCACTCCGAGCGCGCCCGCGGCGAGCAGGTGCTCGGCCAGCTGCTGCGAGGCGACGTAGCTGTCGGGGTCGAGGCAGGGGCTGAACGCGCGGCGGGCGCGCCGCAGGTCGTGGAAGGTGGCGCTGAAATCGGCCCGGTAGTCGTCGTAGGTGACTGAGTCTTCGAAGCGCCCGATCTCAGCCAGTTGCACCGCCTTGTGGAACGCCACCTCGCGCTGCGAGGTGGCCACGTCGAAGGCGGCGTACCACGCGCCGCGGTCCGGACCGCTGAACCGGCTGCCCAGCGGATGGGCGTGGCAGAACGCGGCGTTGATCACCGCCGCGTGCGGCACGGCGAAGACCAGCTCTTCGGGCCCGATGCCGGGCAGGTGCTGATGCTCCTCTCGCCTGAGCTGCCGGAGCTCACCAACAGCTA
>JBDTWC010000004.1:0-14571 GCA_040006875.1 Acidobacteriota bacterium
CCTACGTGCTCTTCGGCGGCATGCTGGCCACGACCTGGGTGCAGATCGTAAAGGCCGTGCTGCTCATGAGCGGAGCCGGCCTGCTGGCGGTGCTGGTTCTCGCCCGCTACTCGTTCAATCCGCTGGCGCTCTTCGCCGACGCGGCGACCCGCTTCGGTCCGGCGGTGCTGGCGCCAGGCAAGCTCGTGTCCGACCCGATCGATGCGATCTCACTCGGCATCGCGCTGATGTTCGGCACGGCCGGCCTGCCCCACATCCTGATGCGCTTCTACACCGTGCCCGACGCGCGCACCGCCCGCGTGTCGGTGGCCTACGCCACGGCGGCCATTGGCGTCTTCTACCTCTTCACCTTCATCCTCGGCTTCGGCGCCATGGTGATCGTGGGTCAAGACGCGATTCGCGCCATCGACGTCGGCGGCAACATGGCCGCGCCGCTGCTCGCCGAAGCCGTCGGCGGTCAGGCGTTTCTCGGCTTCATCGCCGCGGTGGCGTTTGCAACCATCCTGGCCGTGGTCGCAGGGCTGACCCTGGCCGGCGCGGCGGCGCTCTCGCACGACATCTGGGTCAACGTGGTGCGGGGCGGACACGCCGACAACAAGGAGCAGTTGCTGGTGGCGCGCGGCGCCACGATCCTGCTGGCGATGGTGTCGATCGCGCTCGGGATCGTGTTCAAGGGGCAGAATGTGGCCTACATGGTCGGCCTCGCCTTCGCCATTGCGGCCAGCGCCAACTTCCCCGCCTTGCTCCTGTCGATGTTCTGGAAGCCGTTCACGACCGCCGGCGCGGTGGCCAGCATCGTCGTGGGCACGGCCACGGCTCTGGCGCTGATCTACTTCTCGCCTACCATCCAGGTCGACATGCTGAAGCAGCCGGCAGCGCTCTTCCCGCTGCGCAATCCCGGCATCGTCTCGATTCCGTTGTCGTTTGCCGTCGGCATCGTCGTGTCGCTGCTCGCGCCCGAAGCCGCGGCCGCGCGTAAGTTCGCCGCCACCGAGCGGCAGCTGCACCTGGGCGAAGAGCTCTAGCCCCGGGCCGCCGGGCCGAGCAGCCGCTCGACGATGATCGTGTCGCGCCACTCGCCGTCGAGCATGGCGTGACGGCGATAGGTTCCCACTTCCCGGAAGCCGTGGCGCGCGCACAGAGCGCGTGAGGCGCCGTTCTCGGGGAACAACCGCGACAGCACCTTCGAGAATCCCGCCTGCTCAAGCGCCTCGAGAAAGGGTGGCATCAGCGTGCCGCCGACACCCCGTCCGAGATGGCTCGTGGCCACGTAGATCGAGTATTCCGCGATCCCCGCGTAACACTCGCGCGCCCGATAGCTCGACGCGGCCGCCCAGCCCACCACCGCGCCGTCCTGCTCGGCCACGAGGATCGGGAAGCGAGGCTGGTCGAACCACGCCGCGATGTCCTCGGGACCGCGCTCGCGCGTCTCGAACGTGGCGCCGCGGCCGCGAATGCCCTGGTTGTAGATCCTCGCGATGTCTGCGGCGTCGTCGCGGGTGGCGGGCCGAACGGTGATCGGGGATGTATCGCTCATGGGGCGCCTCGGCGGCGGGTTGGCGGTCACTATATTCGCGGCCCCTGCGACCACGCCATTACCCTCTAGCGCGATCGCCGTGGCGCGAACACCGACTCGGTCGGGACCACCCCGCCCGCGAGATAGCGGGCGCGATCGGCGGGCAGATAGATGCGGACGCGCCGATCGACGTCGAAGCGGGGCGGCCAATCGAGGGCCCCGAACGCCTGTCCCGCGAAGCGGCGGCGGAAGGGTTCCTCCTCCCACTGCTCGACCACAATCGCGGCGGGACGCCGCTGTTCGCTCAACCACGCGACGGCGCGATCGAGCCACGCCGGATCGAGCGCGTCCCACACCATCACCTCCGTGCCGGGCCAGAAGCGCACGCCGCCGCTGTGCCACACCGAGATGACGACGGCATCCGCCGGCAGCCGCGCGGCGACCAGGTTTGCAGTGAGCGCGAAACGCGACTCGAGCTTCTGGAGGCCGTGGGCGGCGCGAGCTTCGGGGGCACGCAGCGACCACGAGGCTGCGGCTGCGATCACGGCCAATCCGACCGGCACGCCGTAGGTGGGCATGAGCCGCGTCGCGGCGGCCATGGCCGCCGCCGCTGCCAGCACCAGCGATACGGCCACGGCCGGCAGCAGGAAGCGCAGGTACCACCACTCGGGAAACGGCCGGTAGACCAGATAGACGGCGGATAAGAGCACCGCCACCGCGATGAGCACGACCGAGTCGGCACGACGCTCGCGCCGCACGAGCCACGGGGCGGCGACGGCCGCCACGACCAGCGGCGACGAGGTCATGACCCACGCGCGACCGTAGTGTGCAAGATTCACGGGCAGATGAGCCCAGGCGAAGAGCTGGCCGAGACTGCCGTATCCGGATTGCAGCGGCGAACCGTAGAGCGCGGCGTTCAGCATCAGCGCTGCCGCCACGCCGGGCATGGCTGCGGTCGCGGCGATCAGGCCCGCGCGGATGGCCACTGGTCCACGCGCGCCCGTGGACCCGCGCGCCGACAGCCACGCCCCGGCCAGCACGATGCCCGCACCAGCCAGCGCGAGGTTCGGCCGGACCAGCAGTCCGAGGCCGACGAGCGCGCCGGTCGCGAGCGGGCGCAGCGTGAGCGCGGTCAAGGAGGCGGCCAGCCACAGCGCACCGGTCGTGATGTCGTTCATGGGCTGCACGGCCTGGAACAGGACGATCGGATTGACGGCGACCAGCACCGCGGCGCCGACGCCGGCCCACGCCGAGTGCAGGCGCCGTGCGATCAGGAACGCACACCAGACCAGGCACCCTGCCGCAAGCGGGGGGATCACGTGCACGGCTTCGGGTCCGCCGAGAAACACGAACGGCGCGAGCAACAAGCTGTAGCCGGGCGCGCACACCGGCACCGCCGCCCCTGCCGTCGCCGCCGAAGGCAGGAAGCCCGCCGGTGCAGCCACGAGCGTGGCCTCGGGCCACGGAGCCACAATGGCCAGCGCACTCGTGGGCTGCAGGCGGCCTGCGGCGAAGACGCGCGCCATCAACGCGTAGCAGGCCGAGTCGGAGCCACCCACCGCTCCGGTGCGCCAGGTCCAGGTGAAGCCGCCCATGGCGACCGCCGCCATCAGAGCCATGAGGGTGGCGGCGCGTTGGCTCGTCATCGGCGGGCGTTCACTGCACGATGACGGACCCCGGGTGCGGCACGCGCACCACATAGTATGCCGGGAGTAGGCGCGATACGATGGCGCATGTCCCAGCGCGAATTGCTGCTGTCGGCGGCGCTCCGCGCCGTGACCTACATGGACGGCGTGGCGGCGCGGCACGTCGGCGCCAGGGCCGGTCAACGCGAGCTTCGCGAGGCGCTCGGCGGACCGCTCCCATCTGGACCCACCGCCGCGGACCGCGTCATCGCCGACCTCGCGCGGGCCGCCGATGCTGGCCTGGTCGCCACGACCGGCCCGCGCTACTTCGGATTCGTTACCGGCGGCGCCGTGCCGGTCACGGTGGCGGCCGAGTGGCTCGCTTCGGCGTGGGATCAGAACGGCGCTCTGTACGTGATGGCGCCGGCCGTGGCGGTGATGGAAGATGTGGTCGCCGGCTGGCTGCTCGAGCTGCTCGGCTTGCCCGCCACCGCCAGCGTCGGCTACGCCACCGGCTGCCACATGGCCAACTTCACCTGCCTTGCTGCCGCTCGCCACGAAGTGCTGCGCCGCGCCGGCTGGGACGTGGAACGCGACGGCCTCCAGCGCGCGCCGCGCATCACCGTCGTCGCCGGCGACGAAGTGCACATCTCCACGGTCGGCAGTTTGCGGATGCTCGGCTTCGGCACCGGCGAACTGGTGCGCGTGCCCGTCGATGGCCAGGGGCGCATGCAGGCCGCCGGCCTCGCTCGCGTGCTGGGCGATGTGACCGGCCCCGTCATCGTGTGCGTGCAGGCCGGCAACGTCAGCACCGGGGCGTCCGACCCGTTCGCGGAGATCGTGCCGCTGGCCCACGCCCGCGGCGCCTGGGTGCACGTGGACGGCGCGTTCGGTCTGTGGGCGGGGGCGGTGCCGGAGCTGGCCGGCCAGGTTGCTGGCGTCGAGGGCGCGGACTCGTGGGCCACCGACGCGCACAAGTGGCTCAACGTGCCCTACGACTCCGGCCTCGCGATCGTGGCGCACCCCGCACCGCATCGAGCGGCCATGAGCCTGCGCGCGTCCTACCTGCAGCGCGGCAACGACGAGGAGCGCATCGGCATGGATTGGGTGCCCGAGTCGTCGCGCCGCGCGCGCGTCATGCCGCTTTATGCGCTCATTCGCTCGCTCGGCGCCGAGGGGATAGGCAGCATGATCCTGCGCAACTGCCGCCAGGCGCAGCGCATGGCCCGGATCCTTGCCGGCACTCCAGGCGTCCGCGTGTTGAACGAGGTGGTGCTGAATCAGGTGCTGGTCGAATTCGAGGGGGCCGGCGGAACCGCGGCGACGACCAGCGACGTGATCGCCCGCGTGCAGGCCGACGGCACCTGCTGGACAGGCGGGGCGTCGTGGCAGGGCCACGAGGCCATGCGCATCTCGGTCTCGAACTGGTCGACGACCGAGGCCGACATCGATCGGTCGGGGGCGGCGATTCTCGCCTGTTACCGCAACCGCGCTGCCGCGACGACCGCCTAGCGGCCCTCTAGTCCTTCTTCTTCGCGGGCACGCGCGGCGCCGGACCGGGCCGGTACTCGACCATCACGTTGCTGACTGTCGCCACCGGTCGCCCCGGAGACGTGAAGACACTCGAGCCGTCGGGGCGCACTTCCGTCAGCCTCTCGCCCAGGATGCTCACTTCGGTGGCGTCCGGCGGCAGGGTCATCTGCACGAACTCTGCGCCGGTGGGGGCCACGGCCTTCATGCCGCCAGGGCCGGCCCCGCCGCCGATGCGATCGTAGAGGTCCTTCTCGGTGCGGAACTCCGAGTCGATGACGGCGCGGTCGACAATCGTCATGTCCATCAGCAGCACGCCAATCGTGGCCGTGAAGTGGCGGTAAGCCTGCTTCTTCTTGACCAGCTCAGCCGAGTAGGTGATGCGGTTGTGGAGCTCAAACGACAAGGTTGCTGGACCCGAATGCGGGGGGATGGTGACGACGATGCCGGCCTTGGGGTCGAGCCCGGTCAGCACGTCGCAGAAGCGGCGCTTGGTCGTGATCCCGTCACCCAGTTCCGACGGACACACCATCGACGCCGGCACGCGCGTGAGCGGAGCAGGCGCGGGTGGTTTCACCACCGCCTTTCGCGCCGGAGCGGGCCGCTTCGCGGCCGGCCTCGTGGTTTGCGCGTGGGCGGGTTCGACGAGGAGCGCAAGCGCGAGCGCGAGCAGTATTCGACGCATGCGAAGTGAGCTTAGCTGACTTCGCGAATTCGTGCACCCGATCGCAGTTTCGGCACTCCGTTTGCAGCAGCGAAGTATTCGCGGCGCGGCACCGCATCGAGCGACCCTGTCGCTCCAATCCCTTGCACTACATGGAACGTTTTCTTGGAGGTCCTGCGATGAATCGATTGCGTCACTCTGTCTTGCCAATACTTCTGCTCCTCGTCGCGCTCGGCACCGCGTCGGCGCAGATGCAGACCGGTTCGATCCTCGTGCGAGTTGTCGATGACCAAGGCGCACCAGTTCCAGGGGTGGCGATCACACTGACCAGCTCGGTGCTGCTGTCGGGCTCGATGACCGGCCTCACCGATAGCACCGGCGTGAACCGCTTCCCGTCGCTGCAGCCGGGCGGCTACTCGGTCAAGCTCGAGCTGCAAGGCTTCAAGACGGTCATCCGCGAGAACGTCACCGTGCAGGTCGGCGGCACGGTGCCGCTTGACCTGGCGCTGCAGCTGGCCACGGTCGCCGAAACCGTCACGGTCACCGGTGCGTCGCCGGTCATCGACACGACCAGCGCCAACACCAGCGTCAACCTGGGCGAGCAGTTGTTGCAGGGCACGCCGGGCGGCCGCGACATCTGGTCGCTCGTCGAATACAAGGTGCCGAGCCTGCTCATCACGCGTCCGGACGTGGGCGGCACCTCGGGCGGCCTGCAGGGCGTCTTCAACGCGCGCGGCACGAGCAGCACGCAGAACTCTAGCTACTTGAACGGCATCAACGTGGGTGACCCGGCCGCGGTCGGCGCCGCCGGCTTCTACTACGACTTCGATGCCTTCGACGACATCCAGGTCTCGACCGGCGCGCACGACATCACCGTGCCCACGAGCGGGGTGTTCCTGAACATGGTCACCAAGAGCGGCGGCGACTCGTGGAAGGGCCGCCTCACCACGGCGTGGCTGGGCGACCAGACGCAGACCCAGAACATCGACGACAACCTGCTGAAGTACGGCTTCCGGCCCGAGACCAACGCCGTCGACTTCGTGTCCGACATCAATGTCAGTGCCGGCGGCCCGGTGCTGGCCAGGAAGCTGCGCATGTTCGCCTCGTTCCGCGACTGGCGCGTGCACGTGAACGTGCCAGCCGCGTTCTCGACGCTGGTCCTCGACAAGACCGATATCACCTCGGGTCTCGTCAACGCCAACTACCAGGTGTCGCAGAACAACCGTCTGACCGGCCTCTACTCGCGCCAGTACTACAAGAAGCCGCAGCGCTTCCTGATTGCCTCCAACACGGCCGTGCAGGAATCGACGGTCAACGAAGATGACGTGTTCGACATCTACCAGCTGCTGTGGAACTCGGTCATCACGCAGAAGTTCTTCGTCGACGCGCGCATCGGCCTGAATCGGATCTTCTTTCCGACCTACCTGAACACGACCGATCAGACCCTGCTCGACTCGGCCACCAACATCCGCACCCGCAACTACAACGTCGGCACCGAGCGCTGGCGCGACCGCTACCAGGGCAACGCCACCGGGCAGTATTACCTCGACAACTTCCTGGGCGCCCGGCACGAGTTCAAATTCGGCTTCGACCTCTCGCACGCGCCGGTCGAGAACCGCGCCACGCGCGTCGACGACGTCGAGCCGGTCTACAGCAGCGCCACCGGCCTGGCGCAGAACGTCACGCTGTTCGCCACGCCGTTCTTCACGAAGACGGCTGTGAACGTCATGGCGCTTTATGCGCAGGACAGCTTCGCGATCAAGCGCCTCACGGTCACGGCGGGTCTGCGCTTCGAGAAGCTCGAAGGCTATCTGCCCAAGCAGGCCAGCCCGGCCAGCCGCTACTTCCCGAACCTGGTGCGCTCGTTCGACGAGCAGCGCAATGTCGTCGATTGGACGACCACCGGCCCGCGCCTGAGCGCGGCCTACGACCTATTCGGCACCGGCCGCACGGCGCTCAAGGCGGCGGTGGGCCGCTACTACTATCAGATCGCGTCGGGTGGCGGCATCCTCGACGGCGTGAACCCCAACGCCAACTACTCGGAGCAGTATGGGTGGAACGACGTCAACGGCGACCGCACGTTCCAGCTCGGTGAGCAGACCGGCAACCCGGTCATCTCGCGGGTCGATCCGACCACGATCTCGGTCGATCCCGACTACCTCCGGCCCTACACCGACGAGTTCACCGGCGGCATCGACCACGAGCTCTTCCCCGCCCTGCGCCTGAGCGCGGTCTTCACCCATCGGCTGGAGCGGAATCCGCAGGCCACGTCGAACCCGGCCAACCCGTTCGACACGTTCCTGACCTCGCGCATCGACGCCGGCCGCGACGGCGTCGTCGGCACGGGCGACGACGGCACGTTCCAGTTCTACAACCGCACCTCTACCGCGGTGAATCAGACCTACTTCACTAGCGATCGCAGCTACCGCCAGACCTACGACGGCCTCGAGATCACCGCCACCAAGCGGATGTCGAACCGCTGGCAGATGGTGGCCGGTTACACCTACGCACAGAGCCGCGTGAAGGGCTTGAGCGTGAACATCGATCCCAACACCCTCATCAACGTCACCGGTCCGCTGGCCGGCCAGAACACCAACTTCAACGGCCAGATCGGCGACCGGCCGCATCAGTTCAAAGTGACCGGCACCTACGTGACGCCGTTCTACAACATCGGCCTGGCCGGCAACCTCAACTCGCAGAGCGGCATTCCGATCACGCGGCAGATCGCGGTGGCCAAGACCGTGGGCGGCAACAGCACGGTCAACGTCGAGCCGCTCGGCTCCTACCGCCTGCCCCGTCGCACGGTGGGTGACCTGCGGGTGTTCAAGACGCAGCGCTTCGGCGCCGCCCGCGAACTCGAAGCGTCGGTCGACTTCAACAACCTGACCAACGCCAACACGGTGTGGGACGCCCGCACGCTCGGCGGCACCATCAACCTGCGTCAGAACGGCAACGCGAGCGGCGCGCTCAACACGCTGCCGCAGTTCGCCTCGCCGGCGCAGGTCTACGGCCCGCGCAACATCCGCTTCAACGTCGCGTTCCGCTTCTAGGGTTCTGACCGGCCCTGCGTGCCCTCGGCACGTGGGGCCGATCTCCATCCGCGGGGAGCGACGAGCCCCTTAGGGTCGTTTGAGCAGTTGCAGGAACTCGGTGCGGGTGCGCGCGTCCTCATGGAACGTGCCGAGCATGGCGCTGGTGGTGGTGGTGGAACGCTGCTTCTCCACGCCGCGCATGGCCATGCACAGGTGCGTGCCCTCGCACACCACGGCCACGCCGAGCGGTTGCACGGCGTCGCGGATGGTCTCGGCGATCTGACTGGTCATCCGCTCCTGCACCTGGAGGCGGCGGGCGAACATGTCGACCAGACGCGGAATCTTGCTGAGCCCGATGACGCGGCCGTTCGGAATGTAGGCGACGTGGCACTTCCCGAAGAACGGCAGCAGGTGGTGTTCGCATAGACTGTAAAAGTCGATGTCGCGCACGATCACCATCTCGTTGTAGTCCACCGCGAACAGGGCGCCGTTGATCACCTGGTCGACGTCGGTGTGATAGCCGCTCGTCAGGTACTCGTAGGACCTGGCCACCCGTGCGGGCGTGCGTACCAGGCCTTCGCGGGTGGGGTCTTCGCCAATGGCCTCGAGTAGGCCCGTGATGAGTTCCTGCATGTTTGTAGTCTACCTTGCGCTTTCGACGATCCTGGCCGGCCCGGCGGTTCCCGCGGCCGCGGCGCAGCCCCCCGGGCCTGCGGCTGCGCAACCCGCGCTCACCGACGCCGACGCGCTCTATCGCGATCGCGAGCACGCCGCCAGCGCCGTTGCCGCCGAGCGTATCTTGAGCGCGCGAGTGCAGTCCGCACCCGGCGACTTCGACGCAGCGTGGCAGCTGGCGCGTGTGCGCTACTGGCTCGGCACCAACGGACCGGCCAGCAGCGACGACAAAAAACGGATTCTCGAGCGCGGCATCGACGCGGGACGGATTGCGATTGCGGCCCGACCCGGCGCCGCCGCCGGCCACTTCTGGATGGCCGCCAACATGGGCGCCCTGTCCGAGGCGCACGGCCTGCGCCAGGGCATCAAGTATCGCAATCTGATCAAAGCCGCCCTCGAGGCCGCACTCAAGGCCGATCCGTCGTATCTCGACGGCTCGCCCGATCGCGCCCTGGGCCGCTGGTACTTCAAGGTGCCGGGTCTCTTCGGCGGCGACGTGAAGCAGTCGGAAGTGCACCTGCGCAAGGCGCTCGCCTACAAGACCGACAGCGTCATCACGCTGCTCTTCCTCGGCGAGACGCTGCTCGAACTCGACCGGCGGGCCGAGGGCAAGGCGATGCTGCAGGCGGCGCTCGATGCGCCGTTCGATCCCGACTGGACACCGGAAGACACGCGCTTCAAGGCGCGGGCACGCCAGGTGCTCGCCACCGTGCAGTAGGAGCCGCTGCCGGCGCGCGTCGCGGCGGCTACGAGTAGCTGTAGAAGCCGCGCCCGCTCTTCTTGCCGAGATACCCCGCCAGCACCATGCGCTTCAGAAGTGGGGGCGGCGCGAATCGCGCCTCGCGGAACTCCTCGAACATGATGTTGGCGATGAAGTAAGTGGTGTCGAGGCCCACGAAGTCGAGCAGCGTGAACGGACCCATGGGGTGGCCGCAGCCGAGCATCATGCTCTTGTCGATGTCCTCGACCGTGCCCATGCCGCCCTCGAAGCAGCGGATGGCGTCGAGCAGGTAGGGAATCAGCAACCGGTTCACGATGAAGCCGCCGCGGTCCGGGGCCGTCACCGGGTCCTTGCCGATCGCCGTGGCGAACGCGAACAGGCGGTCGAACGTCTCCTGGCTGGTCGACAGCGCGCGTACGACCTCGACCAGCTTCATCAGCGGCACCGGGTTGAAGAAGTGCAGGCCGCCGAAGCGGTCGGGACGCTTGGTGGCAGCGGCCAGCTCGGTGACGCACAGCGACGAAGTATTCGAGGCCAGCATGCACGACTCGCCGATCACCGCCTCGACTCGAGCATAGGCCTCACGCTTGGCCGCGACGTTCTCGACGATCGCCTCGATCACGAGATCGCAACCGGCCAGATCGGCATAGCGCGTGGTGCCGCTCAACCGGCCCATGGTCGCGGCTTTGTCCTCGGCCGTCAGCTTGCCCTTGGCGACGCCTCCGTCGAGGAACTTCTCGATCCGCGCGAGCCCCTTGACCAGCACGCTCTCGTTCACTTCGAGCACGATGGTGCGGAAGCCGGCTGCCGCCGACACCTGCGCCACGCCCGCCCCCATCAACCCGCATCCCAATACGCCTACGGTCTTCATTACCCAGTTCTCCGTGTTCCCCGCGGCCCGAGACCCGAGACCCAAGCCGCTAGATCGCTAGAGCGCTTCCACTCCAAGCGCCATGCCCATGCCGCCGCTGACGCACAGCGTGGCGATGCCCGACGCCGCGCCGCGACGCCGCAGCTCATGCACGAGCGTCACGACCATTCGCGTGCCCGTGCAGCCAATCGGATGGCCGAGCGCGATGGCGCCGCCGTTGACGTTCAACTTCCCGGCCGGAATCGGCGCCTCGCGTAACACCGCCAGTACCTGAGCGGCAAAGGCTTCGTTCAGCTCGATGAGATCGACATCAGCCACGCGCACGCCGGTGCGCGCCTCGAGCTTCTGGAGCGCGGGCACTGGACCGATGCCCATCAGGCGCGCCTCCACGCCGGCACTCGCCCACCCGGTCAGGCGGGCCAGCGGTTGCAACCGGCGTTGCTTCGCCCACGCCGCCGCTGCCAGCACCACGGCCGCGCCGCCGTCGGTGATACCGGAGGCCGAGCCCGCCGTGATGATGCCCGGCTGCCCTTCGACTGCGGAAAACGTCAGCGGCAGCCTGGCCAGTCTTTCGATCGTGGAGTCGGCGCGCGGGTGTTCGTCAGCGCCAACGGTCACGGTCGTAGCCCGCCCGGTCACCGCGACCGGGGCGATCTCCGCCGCGAAGTAGCCGCTGAGGATGGCGTGCTGCGCCTTGTGCTGGCTTTCGAGCGCGAATGCGTCAGACTGCTCGCGCGTGATGCCGTAGTGGCGGGCCAGGATCTCGGCGGTCTCGCCCATGATCAGGCCCGACAGCGGACACGAAAACCCATCGCGGTACATGGCGTCCACGAACGCGAAGTGTCCCATCTTGCGGCCCCAGCGGGCATCGGCGGCGTCGACGAGATACGGCATGCGGCTCATCGACTCGATGCCGCCGGCCACGACCACGTCGGATTCGCCGAGCAGGATGCTCTGCGCGCCGGACACGATGGCCTGCAGCCCCGAGGCACACGCCTTGTTGATGGTCTGGGCAGGCACGCGCGCCGGGAGCCCGGCGCGGTGGCCCACCTGCCGCGCGGGATTCGGTCCGGAGCCGGCCTGGCGGCCGTGGCCGATGATCACTTCGTCCACCGACTCGGCGGCCACGCTGGCGCGCTCGAGGGCGGCGCGAACCGCGACGGCCCCCAACTGCGCTGGGTGCACGTCCTTGAAGCTGCCGCCGTAGCGCCCGATCGGCGTGCGCGCCGCGCCAAGGATCACGACGTCGCGGGGCGGCATCAGTGGCGATGATATCAAAGGGATGTTCGAGCTCTCGTACGCCTCATCTGCCAGGCGGCGTGACGCAGAGTGTCTCATCGCCGCGACCCTCGCCGTCATCGCCGCAGTCACAATGACGATTTGCTGGACTTTTCGTGCCCGCAGCCGATAACTGGGTTGGCGCGGATTTTGATACAGGGTAGGCCAGGAACACGATGTCACAGACACTGCGACAACTACGAGTGATGGTGGTGGGCGGCGGGCCCGACGTGCTGCCTCGGGTCGAGCCACTCCTCCCGATCGGCGCCTACGACGTGGAGTTCGTGCGCATCGATCAGGAGCCGTACGGCTGCATCCTCGACGACACACCCGACCTGCTGGTCTTGTGTCTGAAGATCGAAGACACGGCGGCGTTCACGTTGCTCAGCATGCTGCAGTTCGATCCGGCGACGCGCGGCCTCCCGGTGCTGACCTACACCACTGAATCTGAAGGACAGCCGCTGCCGGGCGTCGATGACCTCACGTCCCGGCGCCGGCTCAGTGGCCGTTCCGCCAACCGCCTCGCGCGGCACTGATGCTATAGTTCACCGCCCACATGACGGACGACCATCGCCGCGCGCATGAGCGCCACGACTTGCCCGACACGGTGTCTGGTGAAGTGAAGATCTATCACTCGATGGCGATCCGCCAGTTGAGCGGCGGTGGCGCGCTCATCGAGATCGGCGTGCCGCTGCAGATCGACTCACTGCACGACTTCCGTTTGTCGTTGGGCGACCGCTCAGTGGTGGTGAAGGGGCGGGTGGTGCATTCGCACATCAGCACCGTCGGTTCCGATCGCGTCAGCTATCACACCGGCATCGAGTTCGTCGATCTGTCGGAGCCGGTCAATCAGGCGTTGGCCACGTTCATCGAAGCCCTCCGCTTGCAGCGCTCAGGGAACCCCTGAGGCGATCCCGGGCGCTCCGGCCCCTGCTCTAACGCGCCGGGCGCCGCACGCCCCTGGCGCCCTTGAGCGCGTCGAGCGCATCGAACATCTCGGCTGGCACCGAAAAGCCCACCGCCACCGTCTTGCCTTCTCCGCCCAGCTGCAGCGAATCGACCATCGCCTTCAGCGCCGGCTTATCGCTGGCCTGCAGCTTGGCCATGGCCACACCGCCGCGCAGCATGTCGCGCAGGTTGTCGGCCGCTTCATCGTCTTTCGCTTCGGCCTTGAAGATGCCGGTGATGCCGCCGTTCAGGTGGCCGGCCATCGAGAACCACGACAGCGTGGGCAACTTGCGCTGCAGGTCGCCGGGCAGGCCAGCTTGGCCGGCCATGGCGTCGAAGCGGCCCACGGCCCAGGCGTTGCTTGCGTCGAGCTCGCTCACGAGCCGCATCATGTCGTTGTTCGAGAGGACGCTGCGGCCGCTGCGTTTGGCATCGATGGCGGCACGCACCGACTCGGCGCTGCCCAGAGCCAAGGCGCCTGGCTCGATGAACGCCAGAGCCATCGAACCCGACTCGCCAACGTGAGCAATGGTGCGCACACCCTGATAGTCAGCCACGGTCGCGCCGTGGTCGCGGGCCAGGGTCTCGATGCGCACCTGGTCGAAGCGGCCGCGGGCTACGACCAACGGCCGCTGGTCGTGTCCGGCAGCGCCGTCGGTTAGCGGCAGCATGGCGGCCACGACCGTGTCGATGTCGCGCTCCACGTTGACGCCGGTCTTGGTTTCGAAGTCCTCGCGGTCGTGCGTGTCGGGCTCGAGTTTCCGCAGGCGCTGACGCAGTTCCGAGGCCATCACTTCCTGCACGTTGGCGTAAGCCACGGCCACGGCCTGGGGCGGCACGTAACTGAGGTCGTCAGGACCGGCCGCCCGCGTGAGCGCCACGGGAAATCCACTGAGGGAGGCCACCAGTCCCGTCGTCAAACCGAGCGCCAGGATGCCGAAGGCTGCGAGCACGAAATAACGCGTCTTCGAGGTCATGCGGTGTGTCCCCCTGGTGGAGTATACGGACGCCCCTGGCACGAAGTTCGTCCAATGGGCAGATTCTTCCCCCCAGCTCAGGCGCACCAGGCCTGGCTCGGGTGTCTACTGCTCGAGCACGTATTCCCGGCGGCTCACCGTGCGCATGGCGAGCCACAGAAAGCCCACCAGGAACCCGGCCAGCCAGGCCAGCGCCACCGGCGCCCCGGGCGTCTGGCGGAACAAGCCCTGAATCACGCTGAGCGCGCCGTCGCTCGGCAGCGCATGCGGCACGAGGGCCTGCAGATAGTGCGCGACGGTGAACTGCCGCAGGTATCCGGGCAGGGCCAGCGCCAGTTGTTCCCATCCGAAAGCGAACACCAGGCCGCTCACCAGCGGACGCTTCAGGCGGGCACCGACAAACGCGAAGACCGCGCCATAGACCGCCAGTCCCAGGCCGAGGATCGCCAAGTCGAGCACCAGCGACCGGAACGTTCCGGCCACCTCGTCGAAGGGCACGACCAAAAAATAGGTGAGCATCACCGACGGCAGGACCACGAGCGAGGTGCACATCAGGTAGGCGAAATACTTCCCGAGTAGCACCGCGCCGCGCGGCACCGGCCGGGTGAAGAGATAGGTCAGCGTCTTGTCTTCGACCTCGTCGGCCATGAGCGCGGTGCCGTAGAAGACGCCGAGCACCGGCACGATGAACCTGACGTAGAGCATCCAGATCATCACCCCGAACACGCTCGAGC
>JBDTWC010000005.1:0-14322 GCA_040006875.1 Acidobacteriota bacterium
GAGAGGCGGCCCAGGTCGTCGACACCGGCATGGCCGTCGCCACCGTGCGCTCGGTCGCATCGGCGGCCACGATGCCGATGGTGGTCAGCGATCGGGCCACGGCCGGGTGGCGCAGCGTGCGCCCGCCGTTCTCGCCGCCACCCACCCTCGTCGCCAGGCCGTCCTCGGTGATGGCCAGCACCACGTCGGCAGTGCCGTGACGCACTACCGCGGGCGGCACCTGCACGCGGACCCGAACCTGGAGCCGCTCGGGCGAGTCGGCTGCGGCCGACACCGCCACGCTCGCCTTGGGCGCGCGGGCCGCGTCGATGACGGCGCGGCGCACGGCGCTGGCATCGCTGCCAATCGCTTCGAGCCGGCCGTCGATCACGATCTGCGGGGTGTAGATCCGGTGGTCGCGGAAGACCGCGGCGTCGTAAGCCGACTGCCGCGCGGAGAACGCGGCGGACGAGAACGGATCGCGCCAGCCCAGGCGATTCCAGTAATCCACGTGCTCGCCCAGCCCCACGATCTCGACGCCGGGCACCGGCTGGCTCGCCAGCCACTCGCGGAGCAGGTCGTCGGCCGCTGGACAACTCGAGCAGCCCTCCGACGTGAAGAGCTCGGCCACGACGATGGCGTGGGACGGGTTGCGAGTCGAGGGCGCGGGGTCCTGCCGCGCCGCGCTGACGGCGATGGCGCCGACGACGATCGCCGCCGCCACTCCGCTTGCCGTTCGACCGTAGGTGCGCATGACGATCAAATGTCCGGGTCGGGTCGCCGTATTCCCGAGCTCGTCTGCCCCGCTATCAGGCGCCGGCTAGCGCGCGCTTGACGGGCTCGGTCATCACGCGAGCCACGGCCTGCACGTCAGCGGCGGGCAACGACGACACCACGAACACCGTGTGCCGGGCGCCGCGGAACGACACGACCTGCTCGGTGCCGACCGCAGGTAGCGCGCTGGCCTCGTGGTCGAGCCGCGCCCACGGAATCCAGGAGGCCGTGGCACCCGCGTCAGACGCCACGATCACCGAGACGATCGTCGCCTTGTAGCGCAGCACCAAGTGGGCGAAGCGGACCTCGTTCCACACGCACGAGTGCCGATCGACGACTTCCAGTGGTCCGCCCGGCAGGGCCGTCGTGACCGGCTCCACCGTCTGCAGCGACCGGAAGGCCGCGTCATACACCTCGGCAGCCTGCTCCAGGCTGATCGGCTTCTGGGCCAGGCGGAACGTGAGCGCGCAGTTCTCGTGGTCGCCCACGGCGAGCCGGGCCAGCGCGGCGAGGCTCGAGCCGGAGAGCCAGGTCAGCGTGCCAATCCCGAGGCCAGCGACGAGCAGCAGGCTGGCCGCGAGCGCGCCCCAGTGACGCCACGGCGGAACCTGTACGGCCGTGGCCGCGGCCTCGGCTTCCAGGCGCGCCCGCAGGCGCGCCTGGAACTCGGCGCGCGGCTGCAGTTCGGGGACGCGCTCAAACGCCGCCTTCATGCCAGTGCGCAAACGGCGTCGGCCGTCGAACTCTGCCCGGCATGCCAGGCAGCCTTCGAGGTGGCGCACGATGTCGTGCATGGTCTCGACCAGGAGCTGCTCGCTCAGGTAGGCGTCGGCCAGTTCACGGACCTCGCGGCACTCGGCGGTCACGACGTCCCCCTTGGCGATCCAGCCGCCGGCAGACCATCCTGTGCGCCGGTGCCAGCGCGCGCCGCCAGCTCCTTGCGTAGCGCCGCACGGCCGCGATGCAGGCGCGACATCACGGTGCCAATCGGGATCGACAGTGCCTCGGCAATCTCCTTGTAAGTCATGTCTTCGACGTCACACAGGATGATGATGTCCTGAAATGGCTCAGGTATTCCCCGCAGCGCTCCCAGCATGTCCTCGTCGGTCAGATCCTGCGCCACCGCCGGCACGAACGCCACCGTTTCGGCGATGGTGTCGTCGACGTCCTGCACCTCGCGATGGCGAAACGCCGCCCGCCGCCGATTGCTGCGCAGGTGCTGAAGGATGGTGACCAGCCAGGCGCGGCAGTTCGTGCCTGGGGTGTAGCGATGGAAGGACTTGAGCGCCTGGATGAGGGTGTCCTGAACCAGATCTTCGGCCGTCTGACGGTCCCGCTCGAGCCACATCGCCAGACGAAACAGCCGGTCGAGGTGCGGCAAGGCCTCGGTTTCGAAGCCTTCCCACGACGCCGGTGACGATGACGAGAGTCCTGCCATGCGAATCTGGATCAGCGGGGGCAGCCCGCTCGCCGTCTCAATGTGCGGCAGGAGCGGGAATATTCCCGGAGCTCCGCATTAGCCGCCGGCCGGCTTCCGGTCGAGCGTCTTCATGGTGACCGTGAAGCTGAGGGGCACGCGCGTCGGGTTGAAGCACACGGTGTCGTTGCACGCTTGGTACTCCAGGGCACCGCTGATCGTAACCGAGGGCATGGTGCCAAGCAGCGTCTGCATCTCGGGCGTGGCCAGGAGCGTGACGTCGCGGAGCAGCCGGAACGGCTTCGAGTAGACCTCGACCCGCTCGTCGAGCGGCACGAAATGGTAGATCTCCGAGGGCGGATACACGGTGTCGTGCACGCGCAGCCACGGCTGAGGATCGATCGTGAGCCTGACCACCTGATAGTCATGCTTGCCGGGCGCATAGAGGTGCATGGCGCGCTGCGGTGTGACCTCGGCGACGATGGTGAGCCGGTGCCCGGGCGCCGCCACCGCGTCGCTGATGCTCGCCGCCAGCGTCACGTGAGCCGTCGTCGCCAGGATCGGAGTGCCCGGTGGCGTGGCGCCCATCGTGGCCAGAATCGTGGCCGCGGTGAAGCGCTCCTGATAGGCGTCCTCGAAGAATCGGGCCACGACCACGCCCTTCGCATCGAGGATGAACGTGCCGGGATGCGGGATGCCGTAGGCGCGCGTCTTCGGGTCGACCGTGTCGTTGAAGAGGCCGTAGCGCTTGATGATCGCCGAGCCCGGATCAGAGACCAGCGGGAACGTGATGCCGCGCGAGTCGGCGAACTTCTTCAGCGTCTCTGGCGGATCGTAGGCGATCGACACCAGCCCCAGGCCCTGCGCCTTGATGTCGTCGTAACGGCTTTGCAGCTCCACGAGCTGCGTTTTACAGTACGGTCACCAGTCGGCGGAGCGGCTGAAGACGAGCATCAGCCCCTTCGGTCCAGACAGGGTGGCGAGAGACTGGGGCTTACCGAATTGGTCGGTGCCAGTGAAGGCCGGTACGGTGGCGCCTACCTGCGGGCCCAGCTTCGACGTGTCGATGGCCGGCGCGGCTTGGCGCGCGGCCCCGCTCGTGGTCAGTGCCACCAGCGCGATGACGGCGGCAGAGGGGAGAAGTCGGCTCAGATGCATGGCGTCAACCAGTGTGCTACTTTGCGGCCAAGGCGGCAAGGATGGGGCGAGTCGTCGCGTTCGCCGCGCGGAGCGCTTGAATCGCGCGACGCATCGTTTCCACGATCTTGGGCGAGCGTGGGCGCCGCCATCAGACTGATCGCCAGGGCTACGCCAAGGATTTTGAGCATCATCTGGTTCTCGGGCGAGTCGCCCGAGCGGTTACACGGCGCGCACGATCACGGCTTCACTGACGCCGCAGCGTGAGCCGACCCGCCAGCGCGACGGCGATCGAGACGGCGATCACGGGAAGGACGTGCCACACGAGCTGGTGCGCGGCGGCGTTGAGGCCGCAGATCCACTGCACGGCCAGAGCGCCGACGGCGGCTGCCGCCAGTGCGGACTGGATGCTCACCCAGCCCAGTTCGTAGGGCGACGCGCGCCGGCTCTGCCAGAACATCCAGACTGCCGGCACGCTCGCCAGGGCGGCGATCTGCCAGCCGCACTGCGGGTGCCAGCGAACCGCACCGAGCTGCGTCGCCAGTGAGCCCCAGAGTTTGCTCAGCAGCAGGCCCGTCCAGGCCACGACCGCCACCTGTGGCCACCACCGGGCCCACGCGACGGGCTCGGCACCCGGTACCCCCCAGCGCAGCGCGTGACGCGCCGCCACACCAGCGATGACCGCCGTGAGCAGAGCACGCACCAGAAAGTCGCCCGACGCCAGTTGCGATGCGGCATCCGACCTGACGCCGAATACCACCAGTCCTACTGCCAGGGACGCAAGCGACGCGATGGCCCAGTGCAGCCAGCGCGTGTCGAGGCGCGGCAGCACGCGGACCGGCCCGGCCTGTCGCGCGAGCTCAGCAATCAATCGTTCGGTCGTCATCCTTGATTCTTCCCGGCTGCCGGTTCGTTCGCCGCCGGCGCTGCCCCGCCGAGCAACCGCCGCAAGGCCTTGTAGCCGCGGTGCGCGGCGACCTTGACGGCCGCCTGGCTCATGTCGAGCCGGGCAGCGATGTGCCGCGTCGGCTCGTCCCTGAGCTGAATCGCTTCCACGATCGCCCGCTGGCGCGGCGGCAGCTGCGCCAGGGCTTGCCGCACGAGCTCGATATCCACCCCGGCCGCCCGCGAGGCTCGCGCCTCGACCGGCGGGTCGGGCAGCGCGTCCATCGCTACCTCGGTGCGCGCAATGCGTCCGGCCCGTCGCTGCATGTCGATGAGGCGGCGGCGCACGATGGCGTAGAACCATGGCGCCAAGGCACGGTCCGCGACGAAGGTGTGGCGCGCGCGATCGACGGACATCAAGGTCGCCTGTACCACGTCATCGACCCACGGCGTCTGACTGAGCCGCGCGATCACGAACCGCCGCGCCAACCCGGCAAACTCGGTCAGCAGGGCGGCGTAGGCGTCTTCGTCGCCGGCTTGTGCGCGGCGCATAAGCGCGCTCAAGCGAACGTCCTGATCGGGGCTCACGGCGGACCACTGTACCAGTTCGCTGACGGCCGTCGACCGGTTACGGCCCAAGCTCCGGGCACAGAGCGCGGAATATTCAGGGCCGACGCTGGTATCTCGTGCACGACGCCACCAACGGCGTCTCCCGCGCCCCCGCTCACGATGAGCGGCGCCGGGTCGTCATCGTCACGAGAACTCGGAGAGTGCGCTGTGAGCCATCGAATCATCACCTTCCTGGCGGCGGCAGTCGCCGTCGTCGCCACCGCAGCCTCGGCCGCCGCCGGCGGGCACACCATCGACCGCCGGCCGTTTCCCGGCACCGTCTACACGACCTCGAACAGCCCCACCAGCAACGCCGTGCTGCTCTTCGATCGCCTGCCCGACGGTCGTCTCGTGCCGGCTGGCAGCGTGGCCACCGGCGGCAAGGGCACCGGGGCCGGGCTGGGCAACCAGGGCGGACTGCTGCTGACGCGCAACGAACGCTGGCTGCTGGCCGTGAACGCGGGCAGCAACTCCCTGTCCGTCTTTGAAGTGCGGAAGCGCGGCCTCCGTCTGTCCGACGTGATCCCGACCGGCGGCACGCAGCCGATCAGCGTCACCGAGCATGGCGGCGTCGTCTACGTCGTGCACGCCGGGAGCGACAACATCGCCGGGTTCACCCTGGGTCGCAACGGCCGCCTGCGCGCCCTGCCTGGATCGGTGCACGGCCTGAGCGGCAGCGGCGTCGGGCCGGCGCAGATCGCCTTCACGCCCGATGGCGACTTCCTGCTCGTCACCGAGAAGAACACCAATCGGATCGTGACCTTCGACATCGACCGCCGCGGTCTGCCCACCGATCGGCGCGTGCAGGACGCCGCCGGCGTGACGCCGTTCGGCTTCGCCTTCGGCAAACGCGACCAGGTGTTCGTCACCGAAGCCTTCGGCGGCACCCCCAACGTCAGCGCGGTGTCGTCCTACGAGATCGGACGCGACGGCACGCTCACGCCGATCAGCGCGTCGGTCACGACCGGACAGACGGCGGCCTGCTGGGCCGCGGTGACCCCCGACGGACGCTTCGCCTACGCCGCCAATACCGGCAGCGGGTCGATCTCGGGTTACGCCATCGACGTCGACGGCCAGATCGAGCTGCTCGACGACGACGGGCGCACCGGCGTCACTGGTGACGGCAGCACCCCCATCGATGTCGTGATCACCGACGGCGGCCACTTCCTCTACAACCTGAACGCCGGCAGCCACGCGATCGCCAGCTTCCGCATCCAGAGCGATGGCGCGCTGGTGCCGCTGCCGTTCGCGTTCGGTCTGCCGGTGGGCGCAAACGGCCTGGCGTCGCGCTAGCCGCACTGGTCGATGGCCCGGTCCGACGAGGAGGTGCCCCTTCCGTCGGGCCGGGCACGGTGCCACGCGGCCGGCTGAACGGAAGGGGCGGCGGGCTACGCGGGTTGCAGCACACTCGCCGCCACGCGCGCGTAGATCGCCGCGCACTCGACGATCCGGTCGGTGTGCACGAACTCCTTGGGCCCGTGCGAGATCGACAGCAGGCCAGGGCCGTAGGCATACGCCGGCATGTCGCGCTCGGCGTAGAAGCGGATCTCGAGGAGCCCGGGGCACATCTCGAACTTCGGCCTCGTGCCGGTGATGGCGCGCACGTGCGTGCTCAAGGCGCGCGCCAGCGGCGTCGTCTCCGCGGAGCCCGACGGCCGGCCCTCCTGGAACACCTCGACGTCGAGCTTCACACCGTCGCGACGGGCCTGGTCGAACACGGCGAAGAGGGCCCGGCGCTCGGCCTCGAAGTCTTCGTCCGGGTTCATGCGCCGATCGACCGTGAACACGCACCGGCCGGGCACGACATTGAAGTTCGAGCCGGCTTCGACGCGGCCGCCGATGAGCATGAGCGAACGCCTGGCCGCTGCCGGCGTAACCATGAACTTCGTACGCCGCCGCGCCACGCGCCTGGCCAGCCGCTGCAGACTCGTGACCACGCGAATGGCGTCCTCAAATGCGTTGCGTCCCTGATGTAGCAGTCCGACATGCGCCTCGCGGCCGTGCACAGTGACGCGCACGGTGATGGCCCCGCGATTGGCGTTCCACACGACCCCGCTGGTCGGCTCGGGCGTGAGCATGCCGATGCCGTGAGTGCCGAGTCGCTTCGTTGCCGCGAGATATCCAGAGCCGCGATGCCCGCCCGTCTCTTCGTCCGGCACGAACACGAGGCCGACGCGACCGTCGAGGGGGACCTTCAGTCGCTGCAACGCCGCGGCGGCGAAGAGCATTGCAGCCAGGCCGCCCTTCATGTCGGCCGAGCCGCGTCCGAAGAGCGTCTTGCCTTTGAGCACCGGCGTGCATTGGCCGGGCGTCGTCACCGGCACGACATCGTAGTGGCCGGAGAAGTAGAGGGTGCGGCTTCCGGAGCCGACGCCGCTCAGCACCACCGCGGCGCCCGACGGGTCTCGGGCGCCCTTGCCTGGCCGGTAGTTGACGACCTGGCAGGGCAGGCCGAGGCTGCGCACCCTCGCCTCGATGACCCGCACGCACTCCGGATAGGCGTTGCCGGGTGGATTCTCGGAGGCAATCGCGACCAGCTCGCTGGTGAAGTCGATCATCTCGCGGCGCAGGCTCTCAACACCGGCGTCGATGGCGGCGAAGTTCATCGGAAGACCTCGGCGCAGTCTACCTCCGCACGCGCTCCTTGCCCTGTCTGCGCGCAACGAACACCGCGTGGAAGCGGTGACGACGTGCGGTGTTAGACTTTCGCAGTGAAGCGCAGCTCAGATGTCTGACGCCACGTCCGAGCTCACACCAGAGCAGCGGCAGCAGCAGATGGTGCGCGCGGTGGTGGCGTCGGCCGTGGGCACGACCATCGAGTGGTACGACTTCTTCCTCTACGGCGTCGCCGCCGCCCTGGTCTTCCCGCAGAAGTTCTTTCCGCAGTCGGACCAGTACGTCGGCACCTTGCTCTCGTTCTCGACCTTCTTCGTGGGCTTCGCGGCCCGTCCAGTGGGCGCGATCATCTTCGGCCACATCGGCGATCGGGTCGGACGGAAGGCGTCGTTGATTGCCACGCTGGTGCTGATGGGCGTGGCCACCTTGGGCATCGGCCTGATTCCCGACTACGAGACCATTGGCATCTGGGGTGCGGTGCTGCTCACGTTCGGGCGCGTGCTGCAGGGCATCGGCGTGGGCGGCGAATGGGGCGGTTCGGTCCTGCTGGCGAGCGAGTGGACCGCCCCCGCGCGGCGCGGCTTCACCACCAGTTTCGCGCAGTTCGGCTCACCCGCAGGCATGCTGCTCGCCAATGGCGCCCTCGCGCTCATGACCGCCGTCACCACCGAAAGCGACTTTCTGGCCTGGGGCTGGCGCGTGCCGTTCCTGCTGAGCGTCGTGCTGATTCTCATCGGGCTCTACATCCGCGTCGGCATCCTCGAAACGCCGGTCTTCGCGGCGCTCAAGCGCGAGGGACGGATCGCCAGGATGCCGGTGGCCGACGTGCTGCGCCACAACGGGCGCGAGGTGCTGCTCACCGCGCTGCTGCGCACCGGTCAGCAGGTGCCGTTCTACATCTTCACCACCTACGTGCTGACCTACGCCACGACCACGCTGGGCTTCAGCCGCACCCTGATCCTGAACGTCGTGATGCTGCAGTCGCTCATCTCGATGGCGACCATCCCCTACTTCGGGCACCTCTCCGACCGGATCGGGCGGCGGCGCATCACCGCGATCGGCTGCGTGGCGATGATGGTGTGGCCGTTTGCCTACTTCGCGTTGCTCGACACGCGCCAACTGCCGCTCGTGGCCCTGGCGATCGTGCTGGGACTGGCCGTGCACGATCTGCAGTATGGGCCGCAGGCCGCCTTCATCTCGGAAGCGTTTCCTGGATCGCGACGCTACAGCGGCGCGTCGCTCGGCTATCAGCTCGCCTCGATCACCGCGGGGGGGCCGGCGCCGCTCATCGCGCTGACCCTGTATCGCACCTATCAGACCTCGATGGCCGTTGCCGCCTACGTGTCACTGTGCGCCCTGATCAGTCTCGTCTGCGTCTGGTTCTTGAAGGACAGGACGGGTGAACTGGACGCGCACTAGCAGGCTCCGCGGCTACCTGCGACGATAGGTGGACGTCGCAGTTCGACGTCCACGTGGCGCCTTCGTCCTTGGTCACCTCGCCCACCTGACGCACGGTGCCCTTGGCCCCCGGACGCAGCGCCATGCGCGTGCCCTGAATAGCTGAACGCCGCACCGGTGTTGTCGCCATAGATACTCTCGGCGATGGGGTCGTTCGAGGCGGTGTCGAGCACGCTCCAGCGGCCGATCCAGAAGTCGAGCCCGCGCCGCGCTTCCTCGGTGCAGGGCGATGGCGGCCCTTGAGCTGACGCCAACTGGGGTGCGAGCAGCAGGACGGGGACTGCGAGCCAGCGAGCGACGGCTCTGAGCATGTGTGACCTCACGCGCTCATCCTAATTCGCTCACATGAGGACGCGGGTGGCCAGCGCCTCGTCAATCCCGCGAGGTGTGCGTTGGTCACTGCAATTTCGCACGCACGTGCTACGGTCACAGGCACACCATGGCCACGGAGATCGACGCCCACTCGCTCGCGGTCCTGCACAAGCTCGGCCTCAGCGCCGACCTGGTGCGCGACCATGTGCTGCACCCCGCGCACCTCGATGACGCGACGCTGCACCTCGAACTGCACGAGGCGGGTGATGTCACCGACGTGGTAGCCACGCCGGCCTCAGGGCTGTTCTATCGCCTCGATGTCGACCAACTGAGCCTCGACCTTCACAACCTGCTGACCCCATGCGTGTCCGGCTACGCGCTGCAATTGCGCCGCTACGGCCGGACCCTCATCGATCGGCGCTGGGGCTGGGCCCGCACGCCGGCCGACGGCGCCGTCGCCTGGACACCCGGCGTGCAGTTGCACATCGCCAGCGTGAGCAAGCTCGTCACCGCCATGGCCATGACCAAACTGCTGCGCAGCCGCGCCATCTCCCCCGACGCGAGGATCGCACGCTGGCTGCCCGCGCATTGGCTGCGCGGACCGGGCGTGGACCAGATCACGTTCCGGCAGTTGCTCAGTCACACCTCGGGCCTGGTGGCGCTCGACGAGCCGGGCGGCGCCGACTACCAGTTCATGAAGGACCAAATCGCGCTCGGCGTGGTCGGCGGCATGGGTTACCGCAACCTCAACTACGCCCTGTGCCGCATTCTCATCAGCACCATCGACGCGCCGTTTTTGTTCGATCTGTTCGGGCCCGGCGTCACCGACACCTACTGGGATCTCACGACCACGCGCTACTACCAGCGTTACGTGCAGGAGAACGTGTTCGATCCGGTGGGCGCGACCTCGACGTTCGTGCACACGACGGAGCAGGCGCTCGCCTATCCGTTTCCGGCACTCGGGCAGGGCGTCGACTCGGGCGACCTGTCGACCATGAGCGGCGCCGTCGGCTGGCACCTGTCGGTCAACGACCTGCTGGCGGTGATGGCCGCGTTCCGGCGCCTCGGCTCGATCGTCGACCCAACGCGCGCCCAGGCCATGCTCGATCGCAAGTTCGGCATCGACGAGACGCGCGACACGCTGCTCGGCCGGATCTACGCCAAAGGCGGGTTCTGGAGCTTCGACAAGGGACGGAGAGTCGAGCAGACCAACGCGATCTTCCTGCCCCAGGGCATGGAGCTGGTGATCGTCGCCAACTCGCCGCTGTGCCGTCCGGATACCGGGTTCATGGGTCGGGTGCTCGACGCGATCGAAGCCAATGTCAAGTTCCGCGTGCTGACGACCGCCGCCGCGATCACCGCCGGGCTCGCCTTCGCGGGGCTCGTGGGGCGCACGAGCACCCGCTTCGAACGATAGCCTGGCGCACGCGCCCGACCTCAGTCGCACGCAAACCGAAGCGCCGCACTACCTGTCCGGAATGGCACAGCGGCCAGGCTTCCGACGCGCCATAACTGTGACGTCGATGCCAGTGGCGGTGTTCTTCGTCCTTGCCTGCGCACTCTCCTGGGCCGCGTGGCTCCCGCTGCTGCTGTGGCAGCAACACTGGCTCGTGCACCAGCCATCGCAGTACTGGCATCTGGCCGGCGGCCTGGGTCCAGCCGCGGCGGCGATCGTGGTGTCAGGCGCGTACGGCGGCCGCGACGAATGCCGCCGGCTGCTCCAGCGGGCCATCGCCTGGCGCGTGCCCGCGCGCTGGCACCTGATCGCCTGGCTCAGCCCAGTGGCGCTATTCGGCGTCGCCGCCGCAGCGCTAGTGGCCACGGGCGTCACATGGGACCTGAAGACCTTCGGCCGGAGCCTCGAATACCCCGAGCTGCCCGTGGCCGTGTACTGGCTCGCCAGCATCGTGTGCTACGGCTTCGGCGAGGAGATCGGCTGGCGCGGGTTCGCGCTGCCCCGCTTGCAGCACGGCCGCAGCGCCCTCACGGCCACGCTGCTCCTGAGCGTGTTCTGGGCGTTCTGGCATCTTCCGTTGTTCGGCTTCGCACCGGGATTGTCGAGAATGGATGGCCTCGAGATCGCGGGCTGGTACTTCAGCCTGGTGACCGGCGCGATCCTGTTCACGTGGCTGTTCAACAGCACGAGGGGCAGCGTGCTCATCGTCGCCGTGTTCCACGGCACGATGGACATCGCCTTCGTGTCACCGGCCCCACCGCTGCTCAGCTCGGTCGTCGGGGCGCTCGTCACGATGTGGGGGCTGGCCGTGCTCGTGATGGCCGGGCCACGTAGCCTGTCCCGTTCCGGCACCATGGTGTCACGGCGCCGATGACCACGCGACGCACGCTCGTCGCGCTGTCAATCGGGGCCGCGATCACGGCCTGGATCTTGGTGAGATGGCAGTTCACGACCGATCTGGCAGCGGCCCACGCCGACGCCGCGATGGGGAGCGTCGTGCTGTCGACCCGATGTGGACCGATCGAGTATCAGGGGGCCGGTGCGGGCGTGCCACTGCTGGCGGTGCACGGCAGTGGCGGCGGTCACGACCAGGGGATGGCATCCAGCGTGCCGCGGTCATGGGCGGCTCGGCCGGTGCGCCCTCGGCTCTGGCGATGGCCATCCGCCATCCCGACCGGGTCAGCGCGCTCGTGCGGCTGGTGCCGCTGACCTACAAGCCGGTCGCGGTCGCCGATTCCGCACCCGCCATGGCGCCGTGGGTCGAGGCCGCGATGATGCGCATGATCGGGTCGGACTTCTTGTTCTGGTCCGCCCTGCACGTGGCGCGCAATCGAGTGATCGGGACCGTGCTGGCGACGCCGCCCGAGTTGCTTGCCGGCGCCAGCCCACGCGAGCGCGCCCGCGTCATGGCCATGGTGCGGCACATCCTGCCGGTGTCCGCTCGCACCGCGGGGTTGCGCAGCGATACGGCGGCCGGCAAGCATCTCGCGCCAGCCGCCTTGGGTGCGGTGCGAGCCCCGACGCTCGTCATCAGTGCCCGCGACGATCGCTATGGCACCTACGCGAGCGCGGAGTTCACGGCACACGGCATCGCCGGTGCGACGTTTGTCGGGTTCGAGACCGGGGGGCATACCTGGGTCGGGCACGACGAAGAGGTGATGTCCGCCATCGCGGCGCTCCTCGTTCCGCCTCTTCCCCGCTAGCTACCCGGGTGCCTCCGACACCGGCGGAACGTCGCGCGCGAGCAAGCGCGCGATCACGGCTTGCGCTTCGTCTTGAATCTGCCTCAGGTGCGCGCGGTCGCGGAAGCTCTCGGCGTAGAGCTTGTAGACCTCCTCGGTGCCCGAGGGCCGCACCGCGAACCAGCCGTGGTCGGCGCTCACCTTGACGCCGCCAATCCGGGCGCCGTTACCGGGCGCCGTCGTCACGATCGTGCGCACCGGCTCGCCGGCCAGCTGCGTGACGTCGAGTTGCTCGGCGGAGAGATTGCCCAGGTAGGTCCGCTGCGCGCCGGTGGCGTGCGCATCGATGCGCTCGTAGGCGGTGGCGCCGCCAGACTCATCGGCCAGCTGGCGGTATCGGGCTCCGGGATCGCGGCCCAGCGTCGCCGTGATCTCCGCGGCGAGCAGGCCGAGCACGATGCCGTCCTTGTCGGTGGTCCAGGTGGTGCCATCCATGCGCAGGAACGACGCGCCCGCGCTCTCTTCGCCGCAGAACCCAATCGAGCCATCGACCAGGCCCTCGACGAACCACTTGAAGCCCACGGGCACCTCCACGAGTCGCCGGCCCAGGCCCTTCGTCACGCGATCGATGAGGCTGCTGCTCACGATGGTCTTGCCCACGCCCGCGCCTGCCGACCACGCCGGACGGTGGGTGAACAGGTAGGACACGGCCACCGCCAGATAGTGGTTGGGGTCCATGAGGCCGTTGCCGGGCGTGACGATGCCGTGACGATCTGCATCGGCGTCAGTGGCCCACGCGACATCGAATTGGTTCTGGGCCGCGACGAGCGACGCCATCGCGAACGGCGACGAGCAATCGGTGCGGATCTTGCCGTCCCAATCCACTGGCATGAAGCGGAAGGTCGGATCGACGGCAGCGTTGACTACGGAGACGTCGAGTCCGTAACGCGTGGCGATCGGCTCCCAGTAGTGCACGGAAGCGCCGCCCAAGGGGTCGACGCCGATGCGTACGCCGGCGCCACGGATCGCGGCGACGTCGATGATGCTCGCGAGATCCTCGACGTAGGGCGTGATGTAGTCGTGGAGACGGGTGGTGCTCGCGGCGCGCGCGCGCGGTTCGGGAACGCGCGGCAGGTCGCGCACGCCGGCGGCCAGGAGCGTATTGGCCGTCTTCTCGATCCAGGCGGTGACCTCGCCGCCCGCCGGACCACCGGTCGGCGGGTTGTACTTGAATCCGCCGTCCTCCGGCGGGTTGTGCGAGGGGGTGACCACGATGCCGTCAGCGAGTCCGCTGTGGCGGCCCCGGTTGTAACGCACGATGGCGTGGGAGATGACCGGCGTCGGCGTGAGTCCGTGGTCGCGGTCGATCATCACGTTCACGCCGTTTGCGGCCAGCACCTCGAGCGCGGAGACAAACGCCGGTTCCGACAGCGCGTGGCTGTCCTTGCCGAGGAACAGCGGCCCGTCGATGTGGTGCTCGCGGCGATACCGGCAGATCGCCTGCGTGATGGCCAGGATGTGCGCTTCGTTGAAGGTGCGCGCGAAGGCCGATCCGCGATGACCGGACGTGCCGAAGCTCACGCGCTCGGCCGCGATGCCAGCGTCGGGCCGCTCGTCGTAGTAGGCCGCCAGGAGCTTGGGCACGTCGACGAGCAGCGACGCGGGGGCCGGCCGGCCGGCAAGCGGGCTGACCGTTCTCATCGTCGAACGACACTCGAAGTCATATGCACGTGATGGTAGCCCATGGCCTCGACCATCGCGCCGTCACCCTCTCGATCCTGGTCCAGCAGGCGTTCGACTCCGCCTGGCCCGCGCTGGCTTGGGCGCGGCGCCGACATAGGTCGCGAGATGCTGGCCGGTCAGCGTGGCCCCGGCGGTGACGAGATCGGCCGGTGTGCCCGCGAAGACGATCCGGCCGCCGTCGCGGCCCGCGCCTGGCCCCAGGTCGATGATCCAGTCGGCGTGCGCCATCACCGCCTGGTGGTGCTCGATGACGA
>JBDTWC010000006.1:0-13454 GCA_040006875.1 Acidobacteriota bacterium
CGTCCATGATGGCGATGAGGCTGCCGGTGTCGGGGTCGAGCAGCAGGATCGTGGCGAGATGCGACGGCAGCCCCTTGGCGGCATTGCTGCCGAAGACCGTGACCAGCTTGGCGCCGAGCTGCGGCGGATCGGCGACGTAGGCCGGCATCAGGCCGAAGTAAGCCTTCTGCGGCCCGACCATCAGCACGCTGCGCACCGGTTGCAGAACCTCGCCGGCCGAGAACCGGGCCAGCGCCGTCTCCATCGCGGCGATGAGATCGGCCAGCGGCAGGAGCGACGTGACCTGGGCTTCGTTGAGGAGGCGGAAGTGCTGCGACATGGCTCCGCATGGTCGCACATCCGCGCGTCTCAGTGGGTCTCGTGAGACTCGAGCGGCCATGCCGCTGCCGCCGCAGCGGCCGCACGGATGGTGTTCAGGTGGATGGCCACGATGTCATCCACGTCGGGTGCGTAGCCGCCGCTCATCACGATCGCCACGGGAATCGCCGCCGCCCGGCACGCCGCGAACACGCGCTGGTCGCGCGTCTGCAGTCCGGCCATCGTCAGGCCCAGCCGGCCGAGGCGATCGCGCACGAAGGGGTCGGCGCCGGCCAGATAGAAGACCAGGTCGGGCGCGTGCTCGCGCACGACCGTGAGCAAGTGGTGATCGAGCAGCGCCAGGTAGTGGTCGTCGGTCGTGCCGTCGGCCAGTTCCACGTCAAGATCGCTGGTCTCCTTCTTGAAAGGGAAGTTTTTGGCGCCGTGCATCGAGAAGGTGAAGACCGAGGGATCGTCACGGAAGATCGCCGCCGTGCCGTTGCCCTGGTGCACGTCGCAGTCGACGACGGCCAGGCGCCGGCAGCGGGTGTCGCGCTGCAGCACGCGCGCGGCAATGGCGACGTCGTTGAACACGCAGTAGCCCTCGCCGCGATCGGCAAAGGCGTGATGCGTGCCGCCGGCCAGGTTCGCCGCCACGCCGTCGGTCAGGGCGGATCGCGCCGCGGCAATGGTGGCGCCCGCCGATCGCCGCGATCGTTCGACCATCCCCGGAGACCACGGAAAGCCGATCCGGCGCACGACGTCAGGCGTCAGGGTGCCGTTGCGCACCGCACCTACGTAGGCGGCCGTATGAGCCAGCTCCAGTTCATCCCAGGAGGCGGCCGATGCTTCGATCACGTCGGCGGCGGGCACGACGCCCTCGGCGACGACCCGGGCGCGGAGCCGTGCGTACTTCGCCATCGGGAAGCGATGGCCGTCGGGCAGCGGCAGCACGAAGTGGTCGGAGTAGTAGGCCTTCATCGCGCGTCGAGTTCCGCGTCCCGAGCCCGCGCATCGAGAGCAGGTGTCGATCCCGATGTCGCTGAACGACGTTCCTGCAAGCGGCTCGACCTCGCACTCGTCGCCGTTGTCACAGGCCACGGGCCATTCTATTTTCGTTGGCGCTGTGCTACGGTCGGCACGTTGATTCCAGCGTAGCCTGATGGCTGTCCTCGAGCAAGGCACTGGCGCCACGGCCCTAGCCCGCGGGCGGCGACCACGGGCTCGCCTCGGTGTCGTGGGAGTCGCCGAAGAAGTCGTGGCCGCCGACCGGGTCGTCATCGCTCCGGGCGAGCGGCGCGACGCGGTTCTGCGCGTCATCAACGGCGCGCGCCGCCGGCTCGGCCTCACCATCTTTCGCTGCAACGACGCCGACGTCCTCGCCGCGGTGGCGGCCGCCGTCGCCCGCGGCGTGGAGGTCGATGTGCTGCTCACGCGCCGGGCCAGCGGATGGAAGCGGCGCCTGAGCCACTTGCAGCAGACGCTCACGCGCCTCGGCGCGCAGGTCACCCGTCACGGCGTTGGCGCCACCAAGCACCACGCCAAGTACATCGTGGCCGATGACGGGCCGCTGCTCGTGGCTTCGTTCAACCTCACGCGCAAATGCTTCGAGCACACGTGTGACTTCGCCGTGGTCACCCACGACCCGTTCGCCGTCACCGACGCCTGGCGGCTGTTCGAAGCTGACCTCGCTCGCCGCGCGCTGCCGGCCAGCGCCGCGCGCAACTCGCGCCTGGTGGTGGGACCGGAGTGGGCGGGAGCGGCGGTTCGTCAACTGCTGGCCGGGGCGCGCGACTGCATTCGCATCATCGACCACAAGTTCGACCAACCGCGCGTGCGCCGTCTGCTCGCCGCCAAGGTGCGCGAGGGCGTACGCGTCGAGCATCTCGGACAACGGGTGCTCGACGGTCAGGTCGCGCACGGCAAGATCACGATCGTCGACGGCCGCGTGGCGCTGGTCGGCAGCCTGGCCCTGTCGGCCGCGAGCCTGGGCTTGCGCCGCGAGCTGAGCCTGATGGTGCAGGAGCGAGCGGCCGTGCAGCGCCTCGATGCCTACTTCACGCGGCTTGCAGCCCGCAGCGCCGGGCGCTGATCGCCCGCGGCCGTGCCCCATCACGCCCACGTCGCGGCCGGGCGCGATCGGGATTGGCGCTTCTGACCCGCTACCTGACAGAATGGCGCGGCATCCCCACCGGTCCCTCAGCGCCGGCTGACCGGGAGCGCCTTCGCCAATGACTCACCACATTCGCACCATCGACGCCCACACCGCCGGTGAGCCCCTGCGGCTCGTCGTCGACGGCCTGCCCGCTCCCGAGGGCGCCACCATGCTGGCCAAGCGGGCCTGGGCCACCAAGCATCTCGACCATTGGCGCCGCTCGATCATGCTCGAGCCACGTGGCCACGCCGACATGTATGGCGCGCTGCTCACCGAGCCGGTGTCGCCCGGCGCACACGCCGGCGTGCTCTTCATGCACAACGAGGGCTGGAGCACCATGTGCGGGCACGGCGTCATCGCCGTGACCACCATCGCCGTGGAACGCGGCCTGATGTGGGACGCCGGAGCGGCCCGGGCCGGAGGCGAGATCGAACTCGTGCTCGACGTGCCGGCGGGGCCGGTGCGCGCGGTGGCCCGCACGTCCACCATCGACGGCCGCACACGCGTCGATCAGGTGTCGTTCCGCAACGTGCCGTCGTTCGTGCTGGCGGCGGGCCTGCCGATCCAGCTCGGTGGCCGCACGTTCACGGCCGACGTGTCGTTTGGCGGCGCCTTCTACGCCATCGTCGATGCCGAAGCGGCGGGCTTGTCGATCGACATCGCCAAGCTGCCCGAGTTGAGACGGAGCGGCATGGCCATCGCCCGCGAAGTGGAGCGGGTGATGAAGGTCGTGCATCCCAACGAGCCGGGATTGAGCGGCGTCTACGGCACCATCTTCACCGCGCCGGCGCAGACCGAGGGCGCGCACCTGCGCAACGTGACCGTGTTTGCGGATGCCGAGGTCGATCGCTCGCCGTGCGGCAGCGGCACCGCCGCGGTGATGGCGGTGCTCGACGAGATGGGCGTGCTCGGCGCCGGCGCGGACCCAGACACCTTCGTGCACGAGAGCCTGATCGGCACTTGTTTCACCGGCACGGTGCACGCCCGCACCCGCGTCGGCGAGTTCCCGGCGATCGTGCCTGAGATCGCCGGCAGCGCCTGGATCACCGGCGAACACACCTTCATGGTGGATGCCGACGACCCGTTACGCGCCGGCTTCCGGATCTAGCCGCGGGGCGGTTGGAACGCCGCTTACTTGGCGGCCGTCGGCGCCGCGGCGCCGAGCGCCGCGAGCTTGCCGAAGTCGACCTTGGCGGCAAAGTCGTGCAGCTGCTTCACGTCGGTCAATCGGTTGCCCTCGACCGACACGAGGAAGCGCTTGGCCACGACGATGTTCAGCTCGCCGTCCTTGCGCGCGCTGTTCCACTTCTCGAAGCCGGGGTTGCCCGACACGGTCGTGGACTTCTCGTAGCCGTCGTCGGTTTCCTTCTCGTAGCCGGCGGTCAGGAACATCGCCCACGGCGCCACGAGAATCTGGTTGAAGGCGGAGTCGACGATCTTGACCTCGATCTCCTGGTCGCCGTTCTTGTAGCGCGTCTCGGTCTGCGAGAACGCCACCGGCGAGGTCATGCGCTCGCCCTTCGGCTTGTTCATCGTCCAGCCCGACACCTCGGGGAACGCGGTCTGCAGATCGCGGAAGCTCACGGGATCGGCGGACTTGCCGTTGTTGCCGCCCATGGCGCTGGCCATACCCTGCATCGCCTTGGCGAAGTCTTCCATGCCCTTGGCGGCCTTGTCGCCGGCATCAGCGCCGGCCGTGGCGCCGATGGCGCCCGCTTCGGTGGCCTTCGCGCCCGCTTCGGCCGCGGCGGCACCGGCCTTGGTGGCGGCCGCGGCGGCGTCCTTGAGGGCGTCGACCGCCTTCTCCTCTGGGGACTTGCCACAGGCCACCGACAGCACGGCCGACAGACTCACGGCCACTCCGAACATCAGGCGCTTGCGCATCTCACTCTCCCTCGGGGCCGCCTTGCGACGGCCGAAACCGCGTCTCCGATGATAGCGCGAGCGGAGCCCCTCGCCCCTCAGTGCCCGGCGTGCGAGAGTGTGTCGATTCGTGACGACGACGCCTCCCGCTCAAGAAGTCCGTACTCCGGCCGATTCAAGGCACATGAAGAACCGTCGTCTGTGGCTCAATCGCGTGTTCCGCCTGGCGCTGGTGGTCGCGGCTTTCGTGTCGCTGGCCTCGTTGTCGCCGCGGGCCGCCGAGCCCGAGCCGCCGACGGCCCTGGGCCGTCTCAAGAGCGGGAACGAGCGCTTCGTGAAGGGCATCAGCGCCACCGTGCCCCTCTCCGCGGCGACCCGCCAGGCGCTTACGAAAGAGCAGCATCCCTTCGCCATGGTGTTGTCGTGCGCCGACGCGCGCGTGCCGCCCGAGTTCATCTTCAACGTCGGTCTGGGTGACCTGTTCGTGGTGCGCGCGGCCGGTGAGGTCGTGGACAAGTCGGTCATGGCCAGCCTCGAGTACGGCGCGCAGCACGAGAACATCCCGCTGCTGGTCGTGATGGGCCACGAGTCGTGCGACACGGTGAAGACGGCCGTAGACGGCGAGCACGTCGAGGGACCGAACCTCGAGTTCCTCGTGAGCCGCATCCGCGCCGGCATCCAGCGTCCGACCGGCGAGCAGAAGGAGCTGCGTGCCGCCATCCTGGCCAATGTCGAGCAGGTGATCAACGACGCCATGGCCGGCAGTCAGATTCTGCGCCTCGCCGCGACCACCGGACATCTGCAGGTCGTCGGCGCCTACTACGAGCTCGCCTCGGGCAGCGTCATCTTCTCCGATCCGGTCGGCGCTTCGTCCACCGTCGCCCAAAAGTAGGCCATGCGACTGGTCCTTCTCGCGACGGCGATCGTCTGCGTCGCGGCCCCGGCCGCCGCGCAGTCGCACGAACCTGTGGCCGCCACGCACGCTCCGGCGCCAGCGCCGGTGAAGCCCGCCGCATCGGACGCGGGCCACACTGGCCCTGCGGAGACCGGCCAGGCGGCAGCGCCGGCCCCCGCGCACGCCGAGGCCAGTGCGAGCCCCAAGCCCCGTACGGCCAAAGTGCCGGTGGTGTCGCGCATCACCGCGACGCCCAAGCCCTCGGCGGCACCAACCGAAGGTGCGGCCGACGGCGAAGCCAAGCGGCCCAGAGTGCTGGTGTCGGGTGCCACGCCGGCGATGGCGACCACGGCCGAATCGGCTGCCCACGCCGCCGCGCCAGCGGCATCTCCGACCGCTCCGCCTCGCGCCGTGAATCCCCGCGCGCCGGTGAAGCTCGAAGCCGTGCACGGGCGCCTGGCCGCGGCTCTGGCCGGGTTCCGCGCCGAGTCGAAGGGCGCCAAGCCGAACGTCGAGCCGGATGAGCCTGGTGCCACGTCGCTTGGGGGCCCGCGCCCGCATCGCGACCCGCCACAGACCGGACCGCGCTACCTCATCTCCTGGCCCGAAGTGCGCTGGCGCGTGAACTGGCCCGACGACCTCACGCGCGTCGCCGTCTCCTGGCCCGAATAGCGCGCCCCAGGCCCGCTGACACGAATCGCGACAGCGCCGGCCAATTCGGTCAGGGGATGTGCGTTGCGGCAGAGGCCTGGGCCACTGAATCGCCAGCGAAATCGCTGAATCCCACCTCGCGGAAACCCGGCAAGCTCCTTGCGAACGATCTCGCCGATGCGAACGCACGCTGCCCGATTCCTCGCCGTCGCCCTGGTTGTCGCCACCGGCGCGACCATGCTCGGCCAGACCACGCCCGCCACGATCGGCGGCGCGCTGCCGCCGCTCTTCCCGGCCGACAACTGGTGGAATCAGGACATCAGCCAGGCCCCGGTGGCGGCCGAGTCGGCGGCCCTCATCGGCTTCATCAACAACGGCGGCACGCGCCGGCTGCATCCCGATTTCGGGGGCGTCGCCGGTCCGCAGGAGAGCTACGGCATTCCCTACGTGGTCGTGTCGGGCGACCAGCCCAAGCGGCAGGTGCAGTTCTACTACGACGACGAGAGCGACGGCGTCGGCATGCCGTTCTATCCCATTCCGGATCAGGCGATCACCCAGCCCTTCTGGATCGAGGGCGGCCCGCCCGGCAATCAAGGACCGGGCGGCGACCGCCACATGCTCATCGTCGACAAGGACAACAAGCGCCTCTATGAGCTCTTCGATCTCGGCTGGGACGGCACGAAGTGGACGGCCGGCTCGGGTGCCTACTTCGACCTGCAGACCAACGGCCGCCGGCCTGAGGGCTGGACCTCCGCCGATGCGGCCGGGCTCGCGATTCTGCCCGGCCTCGTGAAGTACGAGGAGGTCTACGGGCCGAGCGAGATCGATCACGCCTTCCGCGTGACCGTGCGCGACACCAACAGCTTCTACGTGTGGCCGGCGTCGCACGTCGCCGGCAGCAACGTGTCGGCGCCGCCCAACGGCACGCGCCTGCGCCTCAAGGCGGCAAAGGACATCTCGGCCTATCCGGCCGAGATGCAGAAGATCTTCCGCGCCATGAAGAAACACGGCTTGATCGTGGCCGACAACGGTTCGGACATGTACATCTCGGGCGCATTCGATCCGCGCTGGAACAACGACGTGCTGAATCCGGCGTTCCGCGGCCTGAGCGCCAGCGACTTCGAGGTGATCCAGCTCGGATGGGGAGGTGGCGGCGCCCCCACGCCGCCCCCGACGCCGCCGCCCGTGTGCACGCCCGGTCCGCCGTCGGGTCTGTGGGCGACGGCCAGCGGCTACAACGTGCAGGTCGGCTGGACGCCGCCTTCCGGGAGCCTCGTGGGCCATCTGCTCGATGTCGGCAGCGGCTCTGGCCTGGCGAACGTGGCCTCGTTGCCGATCCCGTCGCCGACCGCGGGTGCGGCCGGTGCCGTGCCGGCGGGCCGCTACTACCTGCGCGTGCGCGCCGCTACGTCGTGCGGTCTTGGCGGCGCGTCCAACGAGGTGGTGGTCGATGTGCCATCGGGATGCAGTGCGCCGGCGGTGCCCGGCACGCTCAGTGCGGCAGTGAGCGGCCGCTCGGTGTCGCTCGTCTGGGGTGCCGCGAGCGGCGCCGCGTCGTACGTGGTCGAAGCCGGCTCGGCGTCGGGGCTGACCAACGTGCTCGTGTCGAACGTCGGCAGCGCGATGAGCATCGGCGGCCCGGTGCCGCCCGGGACCTACTACGCACGGGTGCGTGCGATGAGCAGCTGCGGGCAGCCAGGCCCGGCGTCGAACGAGCGGCGCATCGTCGTGCCGTAGCGCACCGTCAGCGGACGCGCCGCCAAGCGCGCGCGACGAACAATAGCGCTGCGCCCTGAGCACGGCACTCCGCCCCCCTCTGGCCCGTCACCGCGGTCTCAACGGTGTTCGTGGTTCGGCGCGGCCGGACCGCGTGCGGATGCGGACGGCCGCCGTCCCGCCGCCGCACACTTCGCGGGCGGCGCTGACACCACGGCCCGCGAAGTCCGCGACATTCGCAGGTCCGGCTGGCAGGGCGCTTGCTGTCGCTCACGGCGTGCGGAACCTCTGGCGCGACGTGCAGCACGCGGTGCGGGTCCTTCTGGGACGCCCCGTTCTGACCCTGACCACGGTGGCCACCCTGGCCATCGGCATCGGCGGCACGAGCGCCATGTTCTCGTTCGCCAACGGGCTGCTCTTGCGCCCGCCGCCGGTCCCTGAGCCAGCCACGCTGGTGCGCGTCTTCGGCGCGAGTGACACCGAGGCCCTCGGCATCACCTCGTTTGCCAACCTGCACGACCTCGCCGATCGCGCGACGTCGTTTGCCGCGCTCACCATTCATCAGCAGACGTTTGTGGCCTACGGCCTCGGCGACGACACCACCAACGTGGCCGTGGAACTCGTGAGCGGCACCTACTTCCCGACCTTCCGCGTCGCTGCAACCCTGGGACGCGCTCTCAATGCCGGTGACGACCGGCCCGGCGCCGATCGCGTGGTCGTAGTGAGCGATCGCTGGTGGCGGAGCCGCCTCGCGAGCGATCCCGCGGTCGTGGGCCGCACCATCTCTCTGAACGGCACGCCGTTTGTCGTGGCCGGCATCGCGCCGGCCACCTTCCGCGGCAGCTACGACGCGCTCGGCACCGATCTGTGGGCGCCGCTCATGACCTACGACGTGCTGCGGCCGCGCGGTCTCGACATCAGTCGCCGCACGTGGGGCTGGCTGCAGGCGACCGCCCGGCTCGCTCCGGGCGTGACCATCGATCGCGCGCGCGTGGAAGTGGATGCGATCGCGGCCGCGCTGCGCGCCGAGTATCCGCGCGAGGATCAGGGGCTGGCGTTCTCGGTGGTGCCCGCCGCCACGCTGCCCGAGTCGATGACACCGGGCCTGGCGCGGGCGCTGGCGTTCGCCGCGCTCGTCGCGGCGCTCGCGCTGCTGGCGGCGTGCGCCAACGTGGCCAATGCCACGCTCGCCACGGTGAGCGATCGTGGCGCCGAGATCGCGCTGCGCATGGCGCTCGGCGCCACCCGCGGTGACGTCGCCCGGCAGTGGCTGGTCGAGAGCCTGGTGGCCACGACCGCCGCCACGGCCATCGGTGTGCTGCTCACGATGTGGCTGCAGGATGCGGCGCTGGCGCTGCGGCCGCTCGCTGGCCGCGACAACTTCGCGCCCACGCTCGAGGTCGGCTGGCGCGTGTGGCTGATGGCCTCTGCACTCATGGCCGTGGCCACGTGTCTTGCAGGCGTGCTTCCGGCGTGGCGGGCCGCGCAGGTGGATCCGGCGCAGCCGCTGCGCGATGGCGCCACCGCAAACGTCGGTGGCCGCAGCAGCTGGATCCGTCCGGCGCTGGTGTCGGCGCAGGTGGCGGTGGCACTCGCGCTCGTCGCCCTTGCCGGCCTGCTCGGGCAGAGCGTGTCGACGGCGCGCGGCTTCGATCTGGGCTTCGACAAGACCGGCTTGGTGCTGGCCACCGCCAACGTGAGTGCGCTCGGCCACGACGCGGCCCAGAGCTACGCTTATCACGTCGAGGTGATCGCGCGGGTCCGCGCCTTGCCCGGAGCTACCGAGGTGACGGCCGCGGCAGTCGTGCCGCTCGACGACAACGACGAACGACGCGGCGTGACCATCGACGGCTACACGCCGCCGAGCACCACCGAGCCACTCTCGCTCGCGACCAACGTGGTGTGGTCCGGCTACTTCGCGATGATGCGCATCCCGGTAGTCGCGGGTCGCGCCTTTGCTGACGACGACGGCCGTCCGCAGGCGCCGCTGGTCGCCATCGTCAACCAGACCATGGCGCGCCGCTACTGGCCCTCCGGCGACCCGATAGGCCACATCATTCGACTCGGGACCAAGGCGGTCGAGGTCGTGGGCGTGGTGAAGGACATGGCCAGCCGTTTCAAGACGGCCTGACCTTCCACGTCCGCACCTCGATCGACCCCGCGGTGATGGTGCGGCAGCTCACGCGCGAGCTGCGTGCGCCCGACCCGCGCGTGCGCGTTGCAAACGCCATGGCCTACGACGAGCTGCGCGCCGCGGCCCTGTTTCCTGCCCGCGCCATGGGCTGGCTGAGCGCCGGCTTCGCCGCACTCGCTCTGGGACTGCTGCTCGTGGGCACCTACGGCGTCACCGCCTACGTGGTCGCCGGGCGTCGGCGCGAGCTGGCCCTGCGGGTGGCGCTCGGTGCCGCCCCAGACGCGCTGCGGGTGGCGGTGGTGCGCCGTGCGCTGCTCTGGGGCGCGCCCGGTGCCGTGGGCGGCGTGCTGCTGGCCGCGGCGCTGGCGCGCTTGCTGGCCGGCGTGCTGGTCGGGGTGACAGCGTTTGACCCGTGGTCGATGAGCGCCGCGACGCTCGCCGTGCTGGTCACCGCCGCCACGGCCGCGTACGTGCCGGCGCGACGCGTCGGGCGAACCGATCTGGCGAGCGAGCTGCGGAACTAGAGCGACGCGACGCTGGGAGGCTGGCTACCAGCCGATCGCGAGGCCATCCTTGCGCAGGTCGGAGCCGCCCATCAGCACGCCGCTCGCCGCGTCGATCATGATGGCCTGATAGCCGCCCATCTGGCCGCGGCCGTCGCGCAACCGGTGGCCGCGGGCCTCGAGCTCCGCGCGCACGCCAGCGCCGATGCCGCGCTCGAGCGCGAGCTGCGTGCCCATGTGACGCATGCGCGCCGCGTCGCCCGCCGCCTGCACGTGCATCCCGAAGTCGACCAGGTTCATTACCACTTGCGCGTGTGCCTGCGCCTGGTTGTCGCCGCCCATCACGCCGAACGACACCCACGGCCGCCCGTCCTTGAGGATCATCGCCGGCACCAGCGTGTGCAACGGACGCTTCCTGGGGCCGATCTGGTTGGGATGACCGGGCGTGAGCACGAAGCCCGAGCCGCGGTTGTGCAACGTGATGCCGGTGTCGCCGGCGACGATGCCGGCGCCGAACGCCGAGAACAGCGACTGGATGAACGACACCACGTTGCCGGCGCCGTCGGCGACCGTCAGATACACGGTGTCGCCGTGATCACGATCCGCGAAGTCAGGAGCCGCACCCGTGACGCCGGCGCAGGCACCGGCGCGGTAGGTTCCCGCCTTGAGCATGTCGATCTCCTGGCGCCGCTGCGCGGCATAGGCCTTCGACAGCAGCACGTCCAGCGCCTGCGCCGGCACGAACGCCCGATCGGCGAGGTAGGCGCCGCGATCTGCAAAGGCGATCTTCTTCGCCTCGGCGACCAGATGCAGGTAGTCGGCGCTGTTGTGGCCGAGCGCCGCGATGTCGTAGCCCTCGAGGATATTGAGCATCTCGAGGGCCACGAACCCCTGCGTCGACGGCGGCATCTCGTGCACGTCGTAGCCGCGATAGCGCACGCTGATCGGATCGACCCAGTCCACGGTGTGCTCCGCGAGGTCCTGCGCCGTCAACAGGCCGCCACGCGCGCTCATGTCCGCGGCGATCGCGTGCGCGAGCGGGCCGCGATAGAACGCGTTGCCGCCGCCGCTGGCGATGAGCTCGAGGCTCGTGGCCAGCCGCGGGTTGCTCACGACCTCGCCCAGCGTGGGTGCCATGCCGTGGGGCAGGAACGTGGCCCTGGCCGCTGGATCGGCCGCGAGGCGCGGCGCGGCGGCCCGCCACTCATTGGCCATGAGCTCGGCCACGGGATAGCCGCGGCGCGCGTAGTCGATCGCCGGCTCGAGCGCCCGCGCCATCGAGATGGTGCCGAACCGGGTGAGCAGCGCGTCCCAGCCGCTGACCACGCCGGGCACGGTCACCGGCAGCGGCCCGTCGACGGGCATCTCGCCGAGACCCCGCCGCGCCAACTCCTCGGGCGTGGCGCCTGCAGGCGCGCGGCCGCTGGCGTCGAGCGCGTAGCGCGTGTTCGTCGTCGCATCGTGGACCAGGGCGAAGAGGTCGCCGCCGATGCCAGTCATCGACGGCTCCACCACGGCCAAGACCGCCGCGGCCGCCACCGCGGCGTCGATGGCGTTGCCGCCGTTCTGCAACACCCGCAGACCGGCCGCGGATGCCAGGGCCTGACTGGTCGCGATCATGCCGCAACGGCCGACCGCCGGCGATCGCGTGGCGAGGATGTTGCCCGAGGGCCGATCGCCTGAATCGGGCGTGGTTCGCGTGGTCATGGCGCGCAGTGTGGAAAGCCCGAAAGGGCGGATTGCCTCAATGAATCGGCGCCCTTGAACCATACCCGAGGCTGGCCCGTCAATACAGGTATGGGGTCGCCGCATTCGCGGTGGCCTCGTTCAGACGGGAGGTCTTGAATCATGTTCCGCATTACGACCTGGAATTTCTCCGATACCGCCGAGCCGGTGGTGGCCACGCTCTTGCTCGCCACGGTGCTACTCTCGATCGCGCTCCTGTAACACCCGAGTCGCGCCTCGCCTGGCACGCACCACCACGTGGTGTCGTGGCCAGGCGTTTCAGTGTACGGAGATCTCGATGAGGCCGACCGCGGCTGTATCAGCCTGCAGCTACTGCGGGGCGCCGGTCGTGGAGGTGTCGGCCACGGCGGAGTAGCTCTTGCGCGCGCGCACGGTGATGCCCGGGCGCTTCACGCGCACCTCGAGCTTGTGCACTTTGCCGTCGAGCGTCTCGGGCGCGAAGGCCAGCAGATATTGACTGCGCAGCTCCTGCGCCACGCGCGTGAACGTCGGCGCGAGCTGGTCGGTCTTCAGCAGCTCGAAGTAGCCGCCGCCGGTTTCGTCGGCGATGCGCCGCAGGTTGCGATCCGGCTTGCCGCGCACCTGACGCATGCCGTTGAAGAACTCGACCGACAGGCCGATGCCGTAGACCATCACCTCTTCGTCACGGGCGCGCCCTTGCACGTCACCGAAGCGCACCTTGCTGGCCGTGTCGTCGCCGTCGGTGAAGAGCAGCACCACGCGCCGGCCGTCGACGCCCTTGAAGGCATCCAGGCTGAAGGCCAGGCCGTCCCAGAGACGCGTCGAGTTGCCGAACTGCAGGTCGTCGAGCGCGGCGATGAGCTCGTCGCGATTGTTCGTGAACGTGCCCGAGAGCTGCAGCTTGTCGTTGAACGCGCCGACCTGCGCGCGATCGACCGGCAGCAGGCGCATGAGGAACTGCTCCGACGCCTGGTTGAGCAGCTTGAGATGCTCGGTCATGCTGGCGCTGGTGTCGAGCATGACCACCGCCGTGAAGGGCTGCGGGTCGTTCGAGAACGACGAGATGGCGACCGGCTTGAGATTGTCGAGAATCTCGAAGTCGTCCTGGGTCAGGTCTGGGACGAGCCGGCCGCTGCCGTCGACTGCGGTGGCGTAGACCGGCACGGTGCGGACCGAGGACCGGAAGATGGGCTGTTGCCCGGCCATGAGGCCGACCGAGCTCACGAGCACGACGACGGCACAGAGGGCTCGGTTCATGGCTTTGAGCGTAGCAAGCGCCATTCCACGACGCAATCGCCGCGAGCCGGCCCGTAATCAGGGGTACTGCAGCGACACCGTGAAGTTTACGGCGTTTGCCGTCTGCGCCGGCGCGAACACCTGCACGCAGAACACGCCCGTCGCGACCGCTTCAGTCACCGATGCGGTCGAGCCGACCGGGGCGGTGGACGAGTGGGCGAGCAGGCACCCGGTGCCGTCGACGCGCGGCACGCCCAGGCCGATCGAGAGCGCCGTCGCCGGCGAGATGCCGCTCAG
>JBDTWC010000007.1:0-13341 GCA_040006875.1 Acidobacteriota bacterium
GCCTTCACGCCGAGCAGCATCGTGCCCTTGGCCGCCCAGTCGCGCGAGCTGCCGGAGCCGTACTCTTTGCCGGCCAGCACGAAGAGCGGCGTGCCGGCCGCCTGGTAGTGCATCGACGCGTCGTAGATCGACATGACGTCGCCGCCGGGCAGATAGGCGGTCACGCCCCCTTCCACGCCGGGCACCAGCTGGTTCTTGATGCGCGGGTTGGCGAAGGTGCCGCGCATCATCACCTCGTGATTGCCGCGCCGGGCGCCATAGGAGTTGAAGTCCTTCGGGGCCACGCCGTGTTCGATCAGATACTTCCCCGCCGGGCTGTCCGCCTTGATGTTGCCAGCCGGCGAGATGTGGTCGGTCGTGATGCTGTCGCCGAGCAGCGCCAGCACGCGCGCGCCGCTGATATCGGTGAGTGGCGCCGGCAGCATCGACAGGTTCTCGAGGAATGGCGGCCGGCGGATGTAGGTGGAATCCGGCTCCCACTCGAAGCGGTCGCCGGTCGGCACCGGCAGCGCGCGCCAGCGCGCGTCGCCTTCAAACACGTGCGCGTACTGCGAGGTGAACGCCGCCGACGTCACGCTCGATCGCATGGCGTCGGCAATTTCCTTGTCGGTCGGCCAGATGTCCTTCAGGAACACCGGCGCGCCGTCCGAGCCGGTAGCGAGCGGCTCGGTCGTGAGGTCGATGTTCATCGATCCAGCCAGCGCGTAGGCCACGACCAGCGGCGGCGAGGCCAGGTAGTTGGCGCGCACGTCCTGCTGGATGCGGCCCTCGAAGTTGCGATTGCCCGACAGCACCGAGGCCACGACCAGCCCGCGCTCGCGGATCTCGGCGCTGATCTCATCGGGCAGCGGACCCGAGTTGCCGATGCAGGTCGTGCAGCCGTAGCCGACCAGGTTGAAGCCAATCTGGTCGAGGTAGGTGTCGAGTCCGGCCGCCCGCAGGTATTCAGTGACCACCTTGGAGCCGGGCGCGAGCGACGTCTTCACCCACGACTTGCGCGTAAGACCGCGCGCGGCGGCCTTCTTCGCGACCAGTCCCGCGCCGATCATCACGCCGGGGTTGGAGGTGTTGGTGCAGCTCGTGATGGCAGCAATCACCACCGACCCATGTTCGAGCTGGGTCTGCGTCGCCACGGCGGCGCCACCGGACGAAGCGATCACCTTCACGCCCTTCTTCAGCTCGTCGAGCGTGCTGGCAAAGGACAGCTTCGCGTTCGTGAGCGGGACGCGGTCCTGCGGACGCCGCGGACCGGCCAGGCTCGGCACGATGGTCGTGACGTCGATGTCGAGCGTCTCCGAGTACACGGCATCGGGCGTGGCGTCGGTGCGGAACAGGCCCTGCGCCTTCGCGTAGGCCTCGACCAGCGTCACCTGATTGGCGGTGCGGCCAGTGAGCCGCAGGTAGTCGAGCGTCAACTCGTCGATCGGGAAGATCGCCACGGTGGCGCCGTATTCCGGGCACATGTTGCCGAGGGTCACGCGGTCGGCGATCGTGAGGTGGCCGAGACCGGGCCCGTAGAACTCCACGAACTTGCCCACCACCTTGTGCTTGCGCAGCGCTTCGGTGATGGTCAGCACGAGGTCGGTGGCCGTGGCACCTTCGGGCAGCTTGCCCGACAGACGGCAGCCGACGACCGGCGGAATCAGCATCGAACTCGGCTGGCCGAGCATCGCGGCCTCGGCCTCGATGCCGCCTACGCCCCAGCCCACCACGCCCAGACCGTTCACCATCGTGGTGTGCGAGTCAGTGCCGAAGCAGGTGTCGGGGAACACGACGCCGTCCTCGGCGCATACGACCCGAGCCAGGTACTCGATGTTCACCTGATGCACGATGCCGGTTTCCGGCGGCACCACGCGGAAGTTGCGGAAGGCGTCCTGGCCCCAGCGCAGGAACACATAGCGCTCACGGTTGCGCTGGTACTCGAGGTCGGCGTTCAGGCCGAGCGCGTTGGCCGTGGCGAAGTAATCCACTTGCACCGAGTGGTCGATGACGAGCTCGACCGGCTGGAGCGGGTTGACGCGCGCCGGGTCGCCGCCGAGCGCGGCGATGCCGTCGCGCATTGCCGCCAGGTCGACGACGCAGGGCACGCCGGTGAAGTCCTGCAGGATCACGCGCGCCGGCATGAACGAGATTTCCTTGTCGGGGTTGGCCGCGGCGGGATTCCAGCCGGCCAGGGCGCGGATGTCATCGGCCTTCACGAAGGCCTCGTCCTCGCGGCGCAGCAGGTTCTCGAGCAGGATCTTGAGCGAGAACGGCAGGCGCTCGACCGTGGGGAACGTCCGGGCCAGGGCTGGCAGGCTGAAGAAGTCGTGGGTCTGTCCGCCCGAGGCGAGGGGGGTCCGGGTGTTGAAGGAGTTGCGGCTGGACATGTCGCTCAGATTCTAACCTGCCCGCAGCTAACCGCCCCAGGCCGGCGTCCGTCGAACGCATGAGGGATATCCATGCGTGAGTTGCTGCTCGGGTTCCGCCAGTGGACGCGCACGCCCGGTCTCGCCGTGGCCGCGGTGCTCTCGATCGGTCTGGGTGTGGGCGCCACCACCGCCATCTTCGCGGTGGTGCGGCACGTGCTGCTCGCGCCGCTGCCCTTCCCAGAACCCGACCGGCTGGTCATCGTTTGGGAGACCTCGCCCGACAACCCGTCGCGCTGGGTGGCCCCAGCCAACTACCTCGACTGGCGCCGCGACACGACTCATGTCTTCGACGGCCTGGCCGCTTTCGACCCCTACTCGGCGGCCATCGGCGGCAGCGGCGAGCCGGAACGACTGCGGGCCATGTCCGCGTCGGGGACGTTCTTCGGCGTCCTCGGCCAGGGCCCCTCCGAGGGACGGCTGCTCATCGCCGACGACGACCGTCCAGGCGCACCCTGCGTCGCCGTCCTGGCCGGCGGCCTGCGCGCCCGTCGCTTCGGCCGGGGTCCGGCGGTCGGCGAGCCACTGGTGGTCGACGGTCGTGCCTGCGAGATCGTGGGCGTGCTGCCGGCGAGCTTCTCGTTCGCCCTGTTTCCCGCCGTCGAGCTGTGGACCAGCGGCGACCGCGGGGTGCCACGCACGTTCCCGTTTCCGGGCGACGTCACCACCGTGCGCGATGCGCACCTCCTCTTCGTGCTCGGCCGCCTGCGTCCGCATGTCACCCCGGGAACAGCGGCGCACGAACTCGGCGCCGTGATGGCGCGCCTGGCCACCGCGTATCCAGACACCAACACCGGCCTCGGCGCGCATGTCGAGTCACTGCACGCCGCCGTGGTCGGCAACGTGCGGTCCGTGCTCCTGCTCCTCCAGGCGACGGTCGCGCTCTTGATGTTCGTGGCCTGCGCCAACGTCGCGCATCTGCTGCTCGGTCAGATGGCGGCGCGGCGGCAGGAACTGGCGGTCCGGGCAGCGCTTGGCGCGCGTCGTCATGACCTCGTGCGCCAACTGCTCGCGGAGGCGGCAGTGCTGGCGGGGCCAGGCGCCGTGCTCGGCCTGCTCCTGGCCACGTGGAGTCTGGACGTGCTGGTGTCGCTCGCGCCTGCGTCGGTGCCTCGCCTCAACGAGATCGGAGTCGACCCCTGGGTGCTGTCCTTCGGCGTGGCGCTGACGGCCCTGACCACCGTGATCTTCGCGCTGGCGCCGGCGCTGGAGGCGTCGTCGCCCGCCGTGTCGAGCCTGCTCGCGCATGGCCGCCGCGTGGCCGGACGTGACCATGGCTCGTGGCATCGGGCCATCGTCATCGCCGAACTGGCGCTCGCGCAGGTGCTGGTGGTCGGCGCCGTGCTGCTCACCGCCAGCCTGCTCGCGGCGCTGCGTGTGCCGCTCGGTTTCGTGCCCGGCGGTCGCGTCACCGCGGAGCTGACTCTGCTGCGCGATCCATATCTCAGGCCGACCGCCGCGGACGGCTTCGCAATCGACCCGGCGCCGCGGCGGCAGCTGGTCGATGCGGTCGTCACGCGGTTGTCAGGCACCGCTGGAGTCCGCGCGGTGGCGGCATCGTTCACCCCGCCGCTCGGCGGCGCGCCCAATCGAGGCGTGCATATCGAGGGAGCGCCCGAGCCCGCACCTGGCCAGGAGCCCACGGCCGACTTCCAGGCCGTCACGCCCGACTACTTCCGCGCCACCGGGACCACCGTCATGAAGGGCCGCGCCTTCACCGCCGCCGACGATGAGCGCGGACCGCCGGTGGCGGTGGTGAACCTCGCCTTCGCGGACCGCTATCTGGCCGGCCGCGACGCACTCGGCGGAGTGGTCCGCATCGGCAAGTCGCGCCGGCACGTCGTGGTCGGCGTGGTCGCCGACGCACGCAACCGCCAGATCGAACGCGCGGCAGAGCCCGCGATCTACGTGCCGTTGCCACAGAACGACGAAGGCTGGCCGTTCCTGGCCGTCACGGCCTGGGTGGATGGCGACGCCGCCGCGGCCGGACCGCTGCTGCGCGCCGCCCTCTCAGCGGCCGATCCACACCAGCCGATCTCGAACCTCCGCACCGTCGACGCACTGCTCGCCGCGCAACTGGCGCCGCGCCGCTTCATCACCAGGCTCGTGAGCCTCTTCGGCGCGCTGTCGGTGGTGCTGGCCGCCATCGGCGCCTACGGCGTGATGGCGCTGTCGGTCGCCACCAGACGGCGCGAGATCGGCCTCCGCAGTGCGCTCGGCGCCACCGCGGGCAGCCTGCGCCGGATGGTGCTTCGCGAGGCGTCGCTCCTCGCGCTCCTCGCAGCGGCACTCGGGCTCGGCCTCGCGATCGGCGCCGGTCGGCTCGCGCAGTCGCTGCTCTATCAGGTATCGGCGACCGATCCGATCCGGCTGGTTTGCGCGGCCGCCTTCGTCGTCATGGTCGGCGTGGTCGCGGCGTTCGTGCCCGCGCAACGGGCCGCACGCCTGGCCCCACTCGACGCCCTGCGCGGCGAGTAGGCGGGTCTCTAGCAGCGGCGTGTCAGCACCCACCGCGCCAGCGCGGTCAGGTGATGGTCGGGCAGGCCCGCATCGGCCAGCGCCTGCTCGGCCGCGGCCACGTGCGACGCCGCCAACCCGCGCGAGCGCTCGAGACCGACGAGCGCGGGATAGGTGGGCTTGGCGGCCGCGGCGTCTTTGCCACACGACTTGCCCATCTCGACGCTGCCGCCCTCCACATCGAGGATGTCGTCCACGATCTGGAACGCAACGCCGATGTTGGTGGCAAAGCGCTGCACGCCCGCGACGTGCGCCGGTGTGCCGCCGGCCATGATGGCGCCGCTGACGGCCGCCACGCGAATGAGGCCGCCGGTCTTGCGCGTGTGCATGTCCTCGAGACCGGCGAGGTCGAGGCTCGGGCGACCGGCAGCGCCGTCGCCGCCGCTCGCATGCGTGAGATCGATGACCTGTCCGGCCACCATCCCCGCCGCGCCCACCGCGGCACCGACTTCCGCGATGACGCGCAGCCGGCGCGCCGTCACGCCGGCGTCAGCCTCGGATCGCGGCTCACGCGCCAGCAGGCCGAACGCCTCGGCGAGCAGCGCGTCGCCGATCAGGATCGCCAGCCCCTCGCCGTAGCGCACGTGCACGGTCGGCTGCCCGCGGCGGACCAGGTCGTCGTCCATCGAGGGCAGATCGTCGTGTACCAGCGACTGGGTGTGCACGAGCTCGACCGCGCAGGCGGCGGGAAGTGCGAGCAAACGTGCGGCTGCATTGCGCGTGTCGTCGCCGTCGAGGGCCGTGGCCACGGCCTCAGCCGAGGCGAGGGTCAACAGCGGACGAAAGCGCTTGCCGCCGCTGCCCAGCGCATAGCGCATGCCCTCGGCCAGCACGGGCGGGCACCGCGGCGCGCGCGGCAACCACGCATCGAGCGCGGCATCAACTTCAGCCCGCCGCGACGCGATGAACTCGACCAACGGCGGCGGACGCAAAGCGAACTCTGGCATGAGGCGGCAGCGAGCCTGAAAAATGGGTCGGCACCGGGAATAACCCCGCTGCGCGGCCCGTATTCCCGAAAGCACTTGGACAATCTAGAGCGTCGCGGCGTGCCGGAAGAGCCGTCGCGCGAGTGCCCACGCTACCACGCCAGCCACGCCGAGCGCAGCGGCCGCCACCCACATCGGCGCGGATGCGGGGTTGGGACCAAGGGCTTGCGCGAAGCCCTCGATGGCCCAGGCGTTGGGCGTCGCCCACCCCGCCTGCTGCAGCCACGGCGGCATCAGGAAACGCGGCACCATGCTGCCGCCCACGGCCGACGCCACCAGCACCGCGATATTCGACACGGTCGTGGCTTGCCGCGCGGTGCGGCACGCCGACGCCAGCGCCAGGGCCAGGCCCGAGGACGCTGCCGCCAAGCCCGTGGCCACCATCAGCCACGGCCACGGCGTGACCGGCCGCGCCACGCCGGCCTGCAGCCACGCCACCGTGAAGATGAGCAGCGCCTGGGCCAGACCTTGCGCCACGAGGAACAGCGCGCGGCCGTCGACGAGCGCGGCCACCCCGCCTGGTCCAGCCACGGCGCGATCGGCGATGCCTGACGAGAGCTCGTCATGCAGCGACGCGGCAATCGGCACGGCCGCCAGCAGGATGAAGAGTGCGGCTACGGCCGCTGCGTAGTAGGCAGCGACCGTGACTCGCGGTGCGGCCCCGGTCATCACGCGCGTCGCAACCAGGGATGCAAACGCCGCATTGCCAGGGGCGTCGGACTGCGGTGTCATCTCGGCCAGCATGCCGTCGGCCTCGGCGTGCTGCGCGGCGGTCAGCGGCACGACCACCTCGTCCACGAGCGCGACCGCGCCCTTCAAGGCGGCGTCCGGCAGCGCCGAGAAGTAGACGCGTTGTACGACGCCGCTCACGATGCCGCCGGCCACGGCGCGGGCCGGATGGGTCACCACGGTGACCGGCGACGGCCCGTCGCCGACCAGCGTGTCGAGCGACCGCGCCCCCCGGGCAAAGATCATGGCCACGTCGGCCGTGCCGCCCGACACGAGCGCCTCGGCCGCAACCGCCGTCGGCGGCGTGGCGCGCGTCACGCGCAGCGCGCCGTCACGCTCGAGCGCCGACGCCAGACGTCGCGACAAGGGGGAGTCGACTTCGTCGGCGAGCGCGACCCTGAGCCGCACGTCGTCACCCGAGGCGCTGGAGAAGATCGCGGCAAACACCAGGAACACCACGACCGGCAGCACGAAGCTCATGGCCAGCGCGCCGCGATCGCGCACCAGCGCCAGCCACTGCGCATACGCGGCTGCGCGTCTCACGCCCCCGCTCCCGTGCCCTGGCGCGACTGGCGCACCGCATTGGCCAGCGCGCCCGCGAGCGTGGGCCGGCGCAGACGCAATTCCGTCACCGGCACCGCCGCGTCAACCAGCCAGCGCTCCACGGCAGCCAATTCGCCCGCGGATCCGTCCCCCGAACGCGACCACACGCCGGCGTCGTCGTTCACAAAGCCGGCATGAGCGAGGACCGCATCGCCCGCGACATCCGGCGCGGCGAGCACGACCAGTTCGGCCTGCGTTCCGCACAGGGTCGCCACGAGCGTGGCGACGCCGCCGCGTGCGAGCACCACGCCCTCAGCCATCAGCGCCACCTCGTCGCACAGTTCTGCCGCCTCGTGCAGATCGTGGCTGACGAGAAGCACGCCCAGGCCCTGGTTCTTCAGGTCGCGGAGCAAGTGGTAGAGCCGCGCCCGCGACTCCGCATCGACGCCGACGGTGGGCTCATCGAGCAAGACGAGCGTGGGCCGATGCAGGATGCCGGCAACCAGATTGACGCGCCGCCGCATGCCGCCCGACAGCGTGTCGAGACGCGCCGACGCCCGCTCCACGAGACCCGCCCACTCGAGGCCGTCGGCCACGCGTGCCGCCATCTCGCTGCGCGGCGTCCCGGCCAGCGTGGCCCACAAGGCCAGGTTCTCGCGGACCGTCAGATGCGCATGCAACGCGATGTCCTGCGGCACGACGCCTAGGCGGCCGCTCCGTCGCGCCGCCTGTGCCGCGAGGCCGCCGATCAGGATCGTACCTGCATCGAGACGCAGCCGGCCGCCGATGGCGCGCAGCAGCGACGATTTCCCGGCGCCGTTTGGACCGGCCAGCCCCACGATCGACCCGGGCGCCACTGTGAGATCGACGGCGTCGAGCACGAGCCGTCCCGCGAGACGACGCGTGGCGGCCCTGACCTGCACGGCCGGTGCATGAGCTGCGCGCGCGGGCGTCACCGGGCCAGTATACCGAGCCCGTCCTGACGCGCGAGCGCAACGGACGCGCATGATACGCTCGCCGGCGTGATCGTCGACGTGGTAATCGTCGGAGGCGGCCTGGCCGGCAGCCTCGCGGCGTGGCGGCTCCGTGAACGTCGGCCCGAGCTGCAGGTGCGGCTGCTCGAAGCCGGCGCCACTCTCGGTGGCAACCACACATGGTCGCTGCATGCGACCGACGTCGCGCCGGCCGCACTGGCGTGGCTCGCCCCGTTGGTCGAGGTGCAGTGGCCGCGACACGCGGTCGCCTTTCCCGGCCATCGCCGCGTCATCGACCATCCCTATCTGACCGTGACCTCGCGGCGCCTGCACCAGGTCGTGAGTCGCGCGCTCGGCGAGCGCGTCTCCTATGACTGTGCCGTGGCGACGGTGTCGCGCACCGACGTGCGCCTGGCCGACGGCGAGCGGATCGAGGCCCGGGTCGTGATCGATGCGCGCGGCGCCGCGCCGGTCGAGGTGCCGCTCGGCTGGCAGACGTTCCTGGGCCAGGAGATCGTGTGCCGCCAGCCGCATGGGGTCGAGATGCCGATCCTCATGGACGCGACGGTGCCGCAGGTCGGCGGTTTCAAGTTCGTCTACGTGCTGCCCTTCACGACCGACCGCTTGCTCGTCGAAGACACCGCCTATGCCGACGAACCGGGCGTGGCTGTGGACCAGGCACGGGCCAACATCGCGGCCTACGCGGCCACGCGCGGTTGGGCTGTGGACGCCGTCGTGCGCGAGGAGCAAGGCAGCCTGCCTATTCCGCTGGGCGGCCGAATCGACGCATTCTGGCCCGGCGACGTGCCGCGCGTGGGCGTGCGCGCCGGCCTCTTTCATCCCACGACCGGCTATTCGCTGCCCGACGCCGTGACGAGCGCCGATCTGCTCGCCCGCGTGAATCCCTTCACCGCCGATCGCGTCTATTCCGAGATGCGGCAGTTTGCGACCACGCGGTGGCAGGCCGGAGGCTTCTACCGGATGCTCAACCGCTTGCTCTTTCGTGCTGCCGCCCCGGCCGACCGGGCGCGCGTGCTGGAGCAGTTCTATCGCCGCGCACCCGCCCTCATCGCCCGCTTCTACGCCGGCCGGCTCACGACGCTCGACCGCCTGCGTCTGTTGTCGGGTCGACCACCGGTGCCCCTGGGTCAAGCATTCGCGCACCTCCGGGAATAACCAGTGGGATCCGATTCACCACCCCGCGTGGCCGTCATCGGCAGCGGCTTCGGCGGTCTGGCGCTGGCCATACGGCTGCAGGCCGCGGGCCACCAGACCACGCTGCTCGAACAGCGCGACAAGCCGGGCGGACGTGCCTACGTCTACCAGGACCAGGGCTTCACCTTCGACGCCGGTCCGACCGTGATCACGGCCCCGGGCTGCCTCGAAGAGCTGTTTGCGCTGGCCGGCGAACGCATGAGCGATCACGTCGACCTCCTGCCGGTGCTGCCGTTCTACCGGCTGTTCTGGGACGACGGGCACGTCTTCGACTACTCGAACGACCTCGCCGATCTCACGCGCCAGATCGCCGCTAGAAACCCCGCCGACGTCGACGGCTACCGGCGCTTTCTCGCCTACGCCGAGCAGGTCTTCGCCGAGGGCTATACCAAACTCGCCCACGTGCCCTTCCTCGACCTGTGGAGCATGGTGCGCGCGGCGCCGCAGCTGGTGCGCCTCGAGGCCTATCGCACCGTCTACGACGTGGTCGCGAAGTACATCGCCGACGATCACCTGCGCCAGGCCTTCAGCTTCCATTCGTTGCTGGTCGGCGGGAACCCGTTCGCCACGTCGTCGATCTACACGCTCATCCACGTGCTCGAACGCACCTGGGGCGTCACCTTCCCGCGCGGCGGCACCGGCGCGCTGGTGCGCGCGCTGGTGGCGCTCTTCGAGCGTCTCGGCGGCACCGTGCGGCTGAACACCCCGGTCGATCGCATCCTGACGCGCGACGGCGCCGTCACCGGCATCCGCACCAGCAGCGGCGAGGAAATCCAGGCTGACGCCGTGGCCAGCAACGCCGACGTGGTGCACACCTACAAGGCACTGCTCGGACACGACCCGCGCGGGGTGGCCGCGGCGCGGTCGCTCGAAGCGAAGCGCTTCAGCATGTCGCTCTTCCTCATCTACTTCGGCACCAAGCGGCGGCATCCGCACCTGGCCCATCACAATGTGATCTTCGGGCCGCGCTATCGCGAACTGCTCGGCGACATCTTCGACCGCGGCGTGCTGGCCGACGACTTCTCCCTCTATCTGCACGCACCCACGGTGTCGGACCCGACGCTCGCCCCCGACGGCTGCGAGGCGTTCTACGTGCTCTCACCAGTGCCGCATCTCGGCAAGGGCGACATCGACTGGACCACCGAAGGTCCGAAGTACGCGGACCGCATCCTCGCTTTCCTCGAACAGCGTTACATCCCGAACCTGCGCGCCGACCTGGTGACGCAGCGGATCTTCACGCCCCTCGACTTCGCCACCACGCTCCACGCGCATCACGGCTCGGCGTTCTCGCTCGAGCCGGTGCTGACGCAGAGTGCCTGGTTCCGCGTCCACAACCGCGACGACCGACTGCGCGGCCTCTACTTCGTCGGCGCTGGCACCCACCCAGGCGCAGGCGTGCCCGGTGTCGTCAACTCGGCCAAGGCCACCGCGGGACTGATGATCGAGGATCTGGCGTTGACCCGCCGCGGCGCGTGACATGACCGCGCCAGACCAGACGCACGGTCAGGCGAGCGACGGTTCGATCCGCGCGGGCTCGAAGAGCTTCGCGCTGGCGTCGCGGCTGTTCGCGCCGCCCACACGCGTGCTCGTCTGGGATCTCTACACCTGGTGCCGCCACTGTGACGACGTGGTCGACGGGCAGGTGTCGGGACAGGGCCACGACCCGCACGTGGACCGCGCCGCCCGCGTCGCCGATCTCAGACAGGGCACCGACGCCGCCTTCGCGGGGCAGGCTGGCGCTGCCGGTCCGTTCGCTGCGCTGCAACGCGTGGTGCGCGCCACCGACCTGCCGGTGGCCTTCACGCGCGATCACCTCGACGGCTTCGCCATGGATGCCGCCGCGCGGCACTACGACACGTTCGCCGACACGCTCGACTACTGCTATCACGTCGCCGGCGTGGTCGGCCTGATGATGGGCTGGGTGATGGGCGTCCGCGACGCGCCGACGCTGCGGCGCGCCTGCGATCTGGGCATCGCGTTCCAGCTCACGAACATCGCGCGCGATGTCGGCGACGACGCGGCTGCCGGACGCATCTACCTGCCCGCCCGCTGGCTCGACCACGCGCAGGTCCGGCTCGGACCGGACGAGCCGCTCGATGACCGCACGGCGGCCGGCCTCGCACGAGTCGTGAGCCGGCTGCTCGACGAGGCCGACGCCTACTACCGGTCGGCCCGCTACGGGGTGCCGCGGCTGCCATGGCGATCGGCGTGGGCGGTGGCAACGGCGAGTCACGTCTACGGCGACATCGGCGTGGAAGTGCGGCGCCGCGGCGCACACGCCTGGCGCGAGCGCGTCGTCACCGGCACGCCGGCCAAGGTGGCGCGGGCGCTGCAGGCGGCGTTCGAGGCCACCTGGGCGACAACCGCCGGCACCATGGCGCCGGCCCCGGCACGCCACGGTCTCTTCACGCCGCCGGCCCTGGTCATGCGAGGATGATGACGATGTCGTGGCTCGCATTTTCTGGATGGTTCGTGCTGGCCCTGCTCGCGATGGAAGGCGTGGCCTACCTGACGCATCGTTTCCTGATGCACGGGCCGCTCTGGTTCCTGCACCGCTCGCATCACGAGCCGCACGACGGCGGCTGGGAGTGGAACGACCTCTTCGGCCTGCTCTTCGCCGTGCCGTCGATCCTCTTCATCAAGGCCGGTGTCGACGCTGGCGGGTCGTGGCTCCTGCCGGTGGGCCTGGGCATGACGGCCTACGGCGCCATCTACGTGATCTTCCACGACGTGGTGGTGCACCGCCGCGTGCCGGTCCGGCGCGTGCCGCAGTGGACCTATCTGCGGCGCATCATCATGGCGCACCTGGTGCACCACAAGACCCACGGCAAGGACGGCGCCGTGTCGTTCGGCTTCCTCTACGCGCCCAAAGACCTTACGAAGTAACGGCGCCCGCGCGCCGCTCACGGTCAGCGGCCCGGCTTCTTGAGTAGCGACGGAGCGATCCGCGCACCGAACGGGGTGGCGCCGGCCAGCTGGGTGAAGTGCGCATAGGTCGCCGCCGACACCCGCCGCACCACCTCGTCCACATGCGCGTCACCGAAGGTCGCCATCACGGCGACGGCGTAGGGCGCGCCGGGCACCTTCACGATGCCCCAGGCCGTGCTCACGCCGTCGAGCGAGCCGGGCTTCCACGCCACCTCGATCTCGGCGGGAATGGGATCGCGGAACGCGCCGTCCTTCGGCAACTCGAGCAGCCGCACCACCTCGGCGCACGACGCCGCGCTCAGCGGCACGTCGCAGCGCGACAGCCGGGCCATGACATCGACGGCCTCGCGCGGGGTCGAGATGTTCTCGTTGCCCTTGGCCTGTTCGTCCTGGCGGATCATCTTCCGGCGCAGCTTCGTGTTCGGCAGCCCCATCGCCGCCATCGTGGCGTTCACCTTGTCCATGCCCACCTTGTCGATGAGCATGTTGGTGGCGGTGTTGTCCGACAGCACCACCATCGGCACCGTCAGATCGTGCAGCGACAGGGCCGAGCCGCCGTCGGAGAAGTACTGGAGCAGGCTGCTGCCGCCGGTGCGATCGGCGGCCGTGAGCGTGATCCGCTCGGTCAGGGTCAGCTCCTTGGCATCGGCGCGGCGGAAGAGCTCGATGAGGAGCGGCACCTTGATGGCGCTGCCCTGCGGGAAGACGGCGGTGCCGTTCACGTCCCAGCGTCGGCCCGCGGTCAGGTCGACGACGCTGATGCCCACGACTCCCTGGGCCGATTGCGCCAGCTCGTCGAGGGTGCGCTGGAACTTGAGCGCGAACTCGTCGCCGAGCGCGGCCGGCGTGGCCGGTGCCGGCGGCGTTTGCGCCGAGGCCGCTGGCCCGAACAGGAACACGGCGAGAAGGAATGCGAAGAGGGGCTGGGCGCTCGTCATTTCGGCATCGTCATCAGGCTGGCCAGCATCTCGATGCCCTCCCAGAGATTCTGCAGGCGCAGGTTCTCGTCGGGGCCGTGCTGGTTGTTGTCGTAGTTCACGA
>JBDTWC010000008.1:0-13312 GCA_040006875.1 Acidobacteriota bacterium
CGATCAGCTGGTTGTTGCGTGACACCTGGAACGTGGTCTTGAAGGTGTAGGGGTTGGTCAGCTTCGCCTGCTCGATGTTGCTCGGCAGGCCCAGCGTGTATTTGTATTGGTTGTTCAAGCGGTAGCTGTAGAAGGCCCACGCGCGGCCGCGCCACAGCGGACCGCCGACGTTGCCGTTCAGGTCGTACTGCTTCTTGATCTGATTGCCGCGATTGAGCGGCGTGCGGGTGAAGAAGCCATCGCTGTCGGGCGTGTTGGCCGTCTTGAGGAAGCCGGGCACGTTGTCGCTGATGAAGCCCTTGTTCTCGAAGTCGCTGTACCAGTTGCCCGACAGCTTGTCGCTACCTGACTTCACGCTGATGGTGAGCACCGCGCCGCCGGCAAAGGCCGAGGCATCGGCGCCCGCGCCACCGACCTGGAATTCCTCGAAGCTACCGAAGTCGAAGTAGCCGGCATTGGCGCTACTGGCTTCGGTCGTGTCGATGCCTTCCATGCGCGTCTGGTTCTGGTCGTCGAAGCCGTAGCTGCGATAGCCGGTCTGGTTGCCGGTGCGCGAGCCGCCGACGTCGTAGGCGGTCATCTGCATGCCCGGGGCCTGGGCCATGGCGGCCCACACGTCGCGCGCGTTCGGAATCTCGGTGAGCAGTTCCTTGGTGAAGTTCGTGCCCATCGTGGTCGTCGACGTGTCGACCACCGGCGAGGCGCCGGTGACGGTGACGGTTTCCTGCAGCGTCGCGACCTTCAGGGCCTGGTCGACCGTGAGCGTCTGGTTGATGACGACGCGGATGGCATCTCGCTTGATGCCCTGGAAGCCGGCGAGCTCGAACTCGACGGCGTAGAGGCCGGGAGGCAGGGCCAGGAACCTGTATGACCCGTCGGCACCGGTGACCTGCACCTGGGGCTGGATCAGGGCCGGGCTCGTTGCCGTCACGCTCACGCCGGGCAGAATTGCGCCGGTGTCGTCAGTAACCGTGCCGTTGATGCGGCCACGGAAGTCCTGCGCCGCAACGGGCGGCGCAACGCCAAGCACCGCCATCAGACACAGGACCAGACCTGTCGTCTTCAACCTCATGGACATCCCTCCAGAACAACCGGCTCAGGCCGGGTTTCAACCGCGGCCGACCTCGAAACTGAGGCCAGACCCACACGGACTTCCTTCGACCGGCACGGCATTCCCGCACCGGACTGACCACGACGAGCAAACGGAATGCCACCAGTATCCGCACGCGATGCGTGCGTTCGCCTGAGACGCTTCCTATCAAATCTCTGAGAATCCGATTCAGGTGAAGCTGGCGACTGCGGCGCACAGTGTAGACGAGATCCGGGGTTTCGGATCCGGCAGGTCGGGTGTGTTGGGGACCAGGCCTGAAGTGGCGTCGGGTAGAATGCCCCCCTATGCGCACCGTCCTGGTCGCCACGCTCTCTTTGTTTCTCCTTCCTCTTCCCTCGATAGCTCAGCAGCAGGCAGAAGACCTCGGCGTGAAGCTCCTGCAGGACGCCGCGGTCAAGGCCGCCCTCGCCGCCGCCAAGGCGGATGAAGCCCGCACCCTCGCCGAGCAGGTGGAGCTGTGCGAAGTGGAGGCCCCGCCATTCAAAGAAGCCAAGCGCGGGGAGCTCTACGCCCGCAAGTTCCGTGAGCTCGGCTTGCAGAATGTGCGGATCGACAAGGTGGGGAACGTGCTCGGCGATCGTCCCGGCGCGGCCGCGCGGCCGCACTTCGTGCTGGCGGCGCATCTCGACACCGTGTTCCCGGAGGGCACGGTCGTCAAGACGACGCTGGAAGGCACGACTACGCGCGGCCCCGGCATCGGCGACGACTGCCGCGGCCTGGCGGTGCAGCTCGCGGTGATTCGCGCGCTCAAGGCCGGCAACGTGCAGACGCCGGGCTCGATCACGTTCGTGGGCGACGTCGGTGAAGAAGGCCTCGGCGACCTGCGCGGCGTGAAGTATCTCTTCGACGAAGGGATGAAGGGCCAGATCGATCGCTTCGTGTCGATCGACGGCACCGGCCTCGGCATCACCCATATCTCGGTCGGCAGCCTGCGCTACCGGATCACGTTCAAAGGTCCGGGCGGCCACAGCTACGGCGCCTTCGGCCTGGTCAACCCGATTCACGCGCTCGGCCGCGCGATGGCCACAATCGGCGATTTCCAGGTGCCGAGCGAACCCAAGACCACCTTCAGCGTCGGCCGCATCGGCGGCGGCACGTCGGTGAACTCGATCCCCTTTGAAGCGTGGATGGAAGTGGACATGCGCTCGGCCGACGCGGCATCCCTGCAGTCGCTCGACGCCAAGTTCCACAAGGCCGTCGACGACGCGGTGGCGGCCGAGAACGCGCGGTGGGGAAGTCGCGCGCTGAGCGTCAGCAAGGATCTGGTGGGCAACCGTCCGGCCGGACGCGCGCCGGTGACCTCCGCGATCGTGCAGGCCGCAGCTTCGGTCACCAGGGCCCTGGGATTCCCCGTGAGCCTGGACGAGGGTTCGACCGACGCGAATTATCCTCAGAGCCTCGGCATCGCCGCTATCACCGTCGACGGCGGCGGCCGCGGCACCGGCGCCCACGCGCTCGACGAGGCGTTTGACTCGACCGACTCGTGGAAGGGCACGCAGCGCGCGCTGCTGCTGACCATCGCGCTGGCGCAGCCATAGGCAAGGCGAATCCACTGCGTGCCGACTTACGAAATTCGCACGCGCCCCCGAAATTCGCCCTTGCGCACTAAAGTTTGCCTGTTACAATGCCGACACTTTCGTTAGCGTGGATACTCCGCCTCCGCAAGTGGGGCGTGTCCTTGAGGCTATGAATTCCGCATGATGCGACGACTTCGGACGGTGAGTGCGGTGTGTGCCGCGGTGCTGGCGCTGGTCTACGGAGCGCCGACTTTGCAGGCGGCCCCGAAGCGCGTATCGAAAACCTCGGCCGCCCGATCGTCACGGCCAGCGGTGAAATCGTCACGGCCGGTGGTGAAAGCCACGGCCAGCCGCACGGTGGTGCGCGCCAAAGCGGTAGCGGCCAGACCGGCGCCGGCGTTCAAGGGCACGACCTCGGCCCGCCGCCGCGTACTGCGCGCCCGCGCCGCCGCGGCCAAGGCCCGCGAAGCCCGCGAGCTCACCACCCCCCGTTTCAAGGTCGACGACGCCGGTCGTGAAGTGCCCGACCCGCGCGCCGCCGCCGCCATCATCTACGACCCGGAAACCAACGAGGTGCTGTTCCAAGAGAACGCCACCGAACTGCGTTCCATGGCCAGCATCACCAAGGTGATGACGGCGCTTGTCTTCCTCGAGTCGCTCGCCGACCCGTCGCTGATGGTCAAGGTCGAGCGCCCCGACGTGTTGCACGCGTCGACCACGTATCTGCGCGCCGGCTACAACGTCACCGTCGAGCAGCTCCTGCACTTGCTGCTCATCGGCTCCGACAATGCCGCCGCCCGCGTGCTGGCGCGCGTGTCGCCGTATGGGTCGGAGGGCTTCATCGCCCGGATGAACGAGAAGGCGCGCGAGCTCGGCCTGCAGCAAACCCACTACGAGGATCCGTCCGGCCTGCTCTCGGGCAACGTGTCGTCGGCCTATGACCTGGCTCGCCTCATCTCCTACGCCTCGGCCGACGATCGCATCGGCGGCCTGATGCGCAAGTCGGAGTTCGACTTCACGCCTGGCACGCGCAGCGTGCACGTGTCGAGCACCAACCGTCTGGTCCGTCAGGGCGAGATCGACATCCTCGGCGGCAAGACCGGCTTCATCAGCAGCTCGGGCTACTGCCTGGCCACGCTGGTGCGGGTGCCCCAGACCGGCCGCCAGCTCGCCATGGTGGTGCTCGGCGCGCGCTCGAACGCGGCCCGCTTCGCCGAGACCAAGCACCTCTACAACTGGGTCAACGCCCACGAGCAGACGGTGGCCGGCAGTGACGGCGCGCAAGCGCTGCACCAGCAGCAGTAGCGCCGCCGGCCTATTCGGCCTCGAAGCCCTGGGCGGCCACCGCCCGATCCAACGCCAGCGTCGCCACCGTATCGAGGGCCATGAGCAGGGGCCGTCCGGCGCGGCGTACGTCGAGCGCCTTCACGTAGCGCTTGCAGGCATCGCACGCGATCACCTGGTAGAGCCCACCATGGGCCGAGAACACGCGCATGCGCTCGGTGTCCAGGCACCGGTGGCAGGTGCGGGACGCAAACGTCCAGCGGCAGTGGCAGCGGCCGCACACGAGCACACGGGTGCCCGGTGCGGCGATGATGGCAAACGCCGGCGTGGCCCCGCACATCGGGCACGAGCCATGGGTCCACGTCTCCACGGTGACGCGTTGCTGCAGCACTTCGGCGGCGCGGACCAGGAACGGCCGCGCGGCCAGGCCGAGCACGTCGGCAAACAGCGGATCGATCGGAGCCCCGGGCGAGGGTGCGCCAGGCACGGCGTCGAACCACTGCCGCACCTGGTCGGGCAGCGACTGATCGCGGCCGGCATCGTAGAGCCGGGCCGCGTCAGCGGCGTCAAGCACGTCGTGCCGGCGCAGCACGTCCACCACCTGCCGGATGCGCAGCCGCAGCTCGTTCCAGTCGATGCCCAGTTGCTCCAGGTCGATGAGGCGGTGGCCTTCCGTGAGGCGCGCGGTGAGCTGCTCGACCGTCACGTCCACCCAGGGCGTGCCGATGCGCCGCTGCAGGCGCCGCTCGCCGTCGAGAATCTCGCGTTCGAGGGCCACGGCCTGGGCGAGTTCGGGCTGGGCTTCGGCCAGTTCGGCCAGTGCGGCAAGCTCGCGGGAGTCCGCACGCTCGCGGGGGGGAGTAGACACGGAGTGATTCTACACAACGCTCCTCGCCGGCCCTGCCGTCCGGTATCGTAGGCCATGGCTCGCAAACTGCCGTTCGCCCCCAAGAAGAGTCGCGCCGTTCCAGCCGCCCCTCCGGCTCCTGCCGTCCCCTCGCCGCCCGCCCCGATCCCAGCCGCCGCCCCTCAGGCGGCTCGCGCGCGGCGGGCGCCTCGGCCATCGCGGCCGGCGCCTCGGCTGTCGCGGCCAGCCGCCGCACCGTTGCGCGTCCTGATGATCGCGTCGGAGCTGGCGCCGTTCTCCAAGACCGGGGGCCTGGCCGACGTCGTCTCGGCGCTGTCCAAGGCGCTGGGCCGCGCCGGCCACAACGTCACGGTCGTGACCCCGCGCTACCAGGGCATCTCCGCTGGCCAGTGGCACGGCGATGTGGACGCGGCCGTAGCCGGTAGGTCGCTCTCGGCCGGCCTCTTCGCCGAGCGGCTCGGTCCCGGCGCGCAGGCCTTGTTCGTGGACTGCCCGTCGCTCTATCACCGGTCCGGCCTCTACAACGCCGGACAGGTGGACTATCCCGACAACCCGCTGCGCTTTGCCTTCCTGGTCATCGCCGCGCTCGAGTGGGCGGCCCGACAGGAGATCCCGGTAAGCGTCGTGCACGCACACGACTGGCAGGCAGGACTGACGCCGGCCTACCTGCGGCAGCACTTTTCCCGGCATCCGGTCCTCGCGAGCACGCCCTCGGTGTTCACCATCCACAACCTCGCCTACCAGGGCGTCGCCGATAAGTCGTGGATGCCGCGGCTGGGGCTCGGCTGGGACCTGTTCACCGTGGGCGGACTCGAGTTCTGGGATCGCCTAAGCCTTCTGAAGGCCGGCGTGAACTTCAGCGATGCCGTCACCACGGTGAGCCCGACCTACGCCGCAGAGATTCAGCGGCCCGAATACGGGTTTGGGTTCGACGGCGTGATGCGGGCGCGCCGCGCCGCGCTCACTGGCATCCTCAACGGCGTCGATGTGGACGAGTGGGATCCGGCGCGCGACGCGCATCTGCCACAGCCCTACTCGGCCAAGGCGCTGGCTGGAAAGGCCGCGGCCAAGACGGCGCTGCTCGAGCACTTCGGCCTGCCCGGTGGCGACGAGGGCAGGGCGCGGCCGCTGGTCGGCATCGTGTCGCGTCTCGCCGATCAGAAGGGCTTCGATCTCATCGCCCAAGCGGCCGACTCGCTCGCCGATCTGGGACCCGCCTTCGTCGTGCTGGGCAGTGGCGACAGCCGCTACGAGCAGATGTGGCGCACCATGGCCGCGCGCCGTCCCGATCGCTTCGGTGTGCACATCGGTTTCGATGAAGCCCTTGCGCATCTCATCGAAGGGGGCGCCGACATGTTCCTGATGCCGTCGCGCTACGAGCCGTGCGGCCTCAACCAGATGTACAGCCTGCGCTACGGCACCGTGCCGATCGTGCGCGCCACTGGCGGACTCGTCGATTCGGTCGTGCCGTGGAATGCCACGACGAAGAAGGGCACGGGGTTCCTGTTCGCGGAATATTCCGCCGAGGCGATGCTGGCGGCGTTACGCGAGGCCGTGCACGTGTTCGGCGATCGCCCGCAGTGGACGCGCCTGCAGCAGAACGGCATGAAGGCCGACTTTTCCTGGGACCGGGCGGCGCGAGAGTACGTGACGGTGTATAAAAGAGTGATCGCCGCCAAGCGGGCTCGTCGCCCGAAGACGGCCTCGGGCCCGGCGGGAAACCGGGGTCGGTGAGCGGCATCACATTTACTGAGGGACACATGGCTTCGGACAAGATCAAGACGCTCGGCGACGGGGACTTCGACGCGGCAGTGAAAGACGGAGTCGTGCTGGTGGACTTCTGGGCCGAATGGTGCGCGCCGTGCCGGCGGCTGGCGCCGACGGTGGACCAGCTGGCCGACGACTACGCCGGGCGAATCACGGTGGCCAAGGTCAACATCGACGAGCACCCGGCCACGCCGAGCAAGTTCATGGTGCGCGGGATCCCGACGCTGCTGCTCTTCAAGAACGGCGAACTCAAGGAAACCGTGGTGGGTCTGGCCGGCAAGGACGACCTGGCCAAGATGATCGACAAACACCTGTGAGCACTGTCGCAAGCTCTGAACATCGTCAAGTCGTGGTCATCGGCTCTGGGCCCGCGGGCTTGACGGCGGCGCTCTACACCGGCCGCGCCAATCTGAACCCGCTGGTCATCGAAGGCATCGAGGCCGGCGGCCAGTTGATGCTCACCACGATGGTCGAGAATTGGCCCGGCTTCCGTGACGGGATCCTCGGGCCCGACTTGATGGCCGAACTGCGCGTGCAGGCCGAACGCTTCGGCGCGTCCATCGTGCCAGGCGACGTGGCGTCGGTGGACTTGTCGGCCCGTCCGTTCACGATCGTGGTGGGGAAGAAGACCATCACGACCGACGCGCTCATCATCGCCACCGGCGCGTCTGCCAAGTGGCTCGATCTCGGCGTCGACAAGCAGCTCTCAGGGCGCGGCGTGTCCACCTGCGCGACCTGCGACGGCTACTTCTTCAAGGGCAAGCACGTAGCTGTCGTCGGCGGCGGCGATACCGCCATGGAAGAAGCGATCTATCTGGCCAAGCTTGCGTCGCACGTCACGGTCGTGCACCGGCGCGACTCGTTGCGCGCCTCGAAGGTGATGCAGGACAAGGCGCTCGGCGACCCGAAGATCTCGTTCCTGTGGAACCAGGCCGTCACCGACATCAAGGACGTCACCAAGGGCGAAGTCACGGGCCTGGTGCTGACCGACACGGTCACCGGCGCGGTGAGCGAACTGGCCCTCGACGGCGTCTTCATCGGCATCGGCCACACGCCGAACACCAAACTGTTTGCAGGGCAGCTCACGCTCAACGAGGCCGGCTACATCGAGACGCACCACGGCTCGCGCACCAACGTTGCCGGCGTGTTCGCGGCCGGCGACGTGCAGGATCACGTCTACCGTCAGGCGGTCACCGCAGCCGGGTCCGGGTGCATGGCTGCCATGGACGCGGAGCGGTTCCTCAGCGGCGTCGGGCACTAGCTTCCCGCTAGTCGATCCAGGCGCCGCCGACTACCTCATCGCCGTCGTAGAAGACCACCGCCTGGCCGGGACTCACGGCCGTTTGCGGCTCGTCGAACTCGACCTCGGCGCGGCCGTCGTCGAGCGCGCGCACGCGGGCGGCGGCCGCGCGATGGCGATGGCGGATCTGCGCGGTCACCGCCAGCCAACCGGCAGGGGCAGCGCCGGAAATCCAGTTCACCTGCGACGCCGTGAGCGTGCGTCGATCGAGGGCCGCGCGCGGGCCGACGGTCACGGACTTGGCGTCGGCGTCGATGGCGACCACGTAGAGCGGCACGCCGGCCGACAGGCCCAGGCCCTTGCGCTGGCCCACGGTGAAGCGATGCACGCCGCCGTGCGTGCCCATCGTGTCGCCCTGCTGGTTCACGATCGCGCCGGGGCTGACCAATGCGGGCTCCGCGCGTTCGAGGAACGCGGCGTAGTCGCCATCCGGAACGAAGCAGATCTCCTGGCTGTCAGGCTTCTCGGCCACGGCGAGACCGAGCCGGCGAGCGTGCGCGCGCACGTCGTCTTTCGGCAGATCGCCGACCGGGAAGGTCGCCTTGGCCAACTGCGCCTGCGTGAGCGAGAAGAGGAAGTAGCTCTGATCCTTGCCCGCGTCGCGGCCGCGCCGCAGCCGCACTCGACCATTGTCATCGGCGTCGAGACGCGCGTAGTGTCCGGTGGCCAGTTGCGCGGCGCCGTAACCGCCGGCGCGTGACAGCAGCTCGCTGAACTTGACCTCGCTGTTGCAATGCGCGCACGGAATCGGCGTGCGCCCGCGCGCGTACTCGTCGATGAAATTCTGCTGCACGTGCGCGTGGAAGTGCGACTCGAAGTTCACGATGTAGTGCGGGATGCCGAGGCGCGCCGCCACGCGTCGCGCGTCGTGCAGATCGTCGATGGTGCAGCAGGTGCCGAAGCCGCTGCTGTTGTCGTAGAGCTGCATCGACACGCCGACCACGTCATGGCCCTGCTCGACGAGCAGGGCCGCGGCGACGGACGAATCCACGCCCCCCGACATCGCAACGACTATGCGCATGCTGTTCCCCCGCCCTCAGCGTGCCGCCAGGCTCCGCAGCTTGGTCACCAGGCGGGGCAGGATCGCCACGACGTGATCGATCTCCACTTCGGTGTTGCCACCGCCGAGGCTGAAGCGAATCGAGTTCAACGTGCGGTGATGCGGATAGCCCATGGCCTTGAGCACGTGCGACGGCTCGAGCGTACCCGACGAGCAGGCCGATCCCGACGATACGGCCACGCCCTCGAGATCCAGCGCGATGAGCAGCGACTCCGATTCCACGCGATCGAAGCTGATGTTCGTGGTGTTCGGCACACGCATCGTCCGCTCGCCGTTCACGGCGCTGTCCGCTACCTGCGCCAACACGCCCGCTTCGAGCCGATCGCGGAGAGCGGCGATCCGCGGCGCGGCGTCGGCCGCCGTCTGCCGCGCATACGTCGCGGCAGCGCCGAGGCCGGCAATAGCCGGCACGTTCTCGGTACCGGCCCGGCGGTTTCGCTCCTGACGTCCGCCCGTGACGTAGGCTGCAAGCCGCACGCCGCGGCGTACCCACAACGCGCCGGTGCCCTTCGGCCCGCCGAACTTGTGCGCTGACAACGACAACAGATCGACGCCGAGCGCCGCCACGGCGACGGGCAGCTTGCCGACGGTCTGCACCGCGTCGGTGTGGAAGAGCGCGCCTCTCGCGCGGGCCAGCGCGGCCAGGGCCGCAATCGGCTGCACCGTGCCGATCTCGTTGTTGGCGTGCATCACCGACACGATGGCCGTGCGGTCGGTGAGCGCCGCCTCCAACGCCTCGGGCTCGACGACGCCGCTCCGACCGACGGGCAACAGCGTCACGTCCCAGCCCCGGCGGGCGAGGGCCTTCACGGTCTGGAGGACGGCCTCGTGCTCGATGCTCGACACCACGAGCTGACGGCGTCCGGTGGCTTCGAGCGCCTCGGCGGCGCCCCGGATCGCGGCGTTGTCGCTCTCGGTGCCGCCAGCCGTGAAGATGACCTCGGACGGCTCGGCGCCGATCAGGGCCGACACGGCCGCGCGCGCCTCGTCGAGCACCGCTTTGGCCTGTTGACCGAAATGATGGACGCTCGAGGCGTTGCCCCAGGTCGTGGCGGCGACGGTAGAAAACCGTTCGAGGGCCTGGGGAGCGAGGGCCGTGGTGGCATTGTGGTCGAGATAGATGCGCGGCACTTCACGTGGATCGTAGCACTGGCGCTAACCCTCAGCAACAAAAGGACTAGACACCAATTTCGTTGGATGCCTATACTGGCGTCGCTTCGTTCCAGAGCCCATCTCCCAGGTGAATCTCGGCGAGCAGCGTGGGCAGTCCTCTGCCCGATTGGGGAGGTTTCAGCAATGTGGAAGCGTGACGAGTCGGCCAAGCCGGCAGCAACCCCGGCACCGGCACCCGCGCCAGCAGCGACGCCGGCGCATACTCCTGCCGTCCCTAGTGGCGGCGATTTTCGCCCGCAGACGCAGAACGCGAGGGACAACGTGAACATCGGGAAGTCGGTTTTCATCAAGGGAGAGCTGAGCGGCAGCGAAGACCTCACTATCGAGGGCAACGTTGAAGGCCGCATCGAACTCAAGGAAAACACGCTCACGATCGGACCCAACGGGAAGATCCGGGCTGAGGTGTTCGCCAAGCAGGTCATAGTGCTCGGCGAAGTCACCGGCAACGTCACGGCGACCGAGAAGGTCGACATCCGCGACAACGGCTCGGTCGACGGCGACGTCACCTCGCCACGCGTGGCCATCGCCGAGGGCGCGCACTTCCGCGGCGCCATCGACATGCAGCGCGCCAGCCAGCCGGTCAGCAAGCCGGCAGCCAAGGAAGCGACCCCAGCCACTCCGGCGGCGGCGACTCCTGTGGCGGCTGGTCACAAGGTCGGCGCATAGCCGACGCACACGAGACGAGGCAGGGGAGCCCCACCCCCTCGCCCTGGAGCGGTATGTGGCTGGTGGACTGAACGATCTCTTTTCGCGGCTCGGTGGACGGCGCGGCGAGACGCCCGGCGATACCGGTGCGTCCGTCGCGTCGGCCGAACCCGACCTTATTTATCCAACCAAGGCGCTGCCGAAGTTCCTGGCTCACATGGCCGCGAAATCGGCGCCAGCGCTGCTCGATCTCGGCCCGGTCGTGGGCGGCAACGTGTCGTTCTTCGGGGAGGAACTCGGCTGCCGCATTCGCGTCGAAGACGTCTTCGGCGACATCGAGCGGCATGCCACGAGCGGCACGCTCGACGCGCTCCCGGAGTACTTCCGCACCCGGTTCAAGAGCGCGCCGGGCAGCGTCGACGGCATCTTGTGCTGGGACGTGTTCGACTATCTCGAACGCGCGGCGGCGGCCTCACTGGCCGCGGCCCTGGCTCGTCTGCTCGTGGCCGAGGGTTCGCTGCTCGGCTTCTTCAGCACTGCGTCGGAAGCCGGTCGCGCGCACTACACGAAGTACCTCGTGGTCGACCAAGGCAACCTGCGCTATCGCACCTACCCGGGCACGCGCGTGCGTCAGCGCAGCCTGCAGAATCGCGACATCATCAAGCTGTTCGAGAGCTTGCGCGTGTCCGATTCGTTCCTCATGAAGACGAACATGCGGGAGATCATCTTCCGCAAGCCCGGTTACCTCGCCGGTCTCTGAGCGGTCGCGTCCGCGCGCTGCCGACGTCGCCACCTCCATGGCTCGTCCTGGGATCGCACCGCTCACCGACTTCGGCCTGCGCGACCACTGCGTGGCCGCGATCCTGGTCACTAACCTGGAGCGCGGGCGCGTCACGCGCCTCGTGCCGGGCGGTGCCATCGAGGTGATCGTCGCCGGCCGGGCAGGTGGCGCGCGTGGTTGAGACCGGCAGCGCCGCTGCAGCGGGGGAGCTGTGCGCGCTCTACGGCGGCACCGACTACCTCGTAGTGGCCGTCACCGGCGGCTGCGCCGCCGAGCAGCTGCACGCCGGCCCTGGCAGTCCTGTCGAGGTCCACCGCCGCGTCGGCTTGTGATAGGATTGGCCGCCGGCCTGTAAGTCATTGTCCAGCACGGGGTTGGCCCGTGTCGGCTGCGTCCGGAGAGACCCCGCGGTCCACCCAAACGGATATGGAATCAGACCTCTCCCTCGAGTTCCTGCGCGTCGTCGAACAGGCGGCTATCGCCTGCGCTCATACCATGGGTCAAGGTGATCGCCACGGCTCGGACCAGGCCGCGGTCGAGGCCATGCGTCACGAACTCGACACCGTGCCCATCGACGGCACGATCGTCATCGGCGAGGGCGAGCGTGACGAAGCGCCGATGCTCTTCATCGGCGAGAAGGTCGGCCTGGGCGGCAAGGCCAACAGCGACGCCCGCGTCTACGACCGCGTCGACATCGCCGTCGATCCGCTCGAGGGCACGAACCTGTGCGCGATGGGCACGCCCAACGCCATTGCGGTGCTGGCGGCCTCCGACGAAGGCGGCCTGCTGCACGCGCCCGACCTCTATATGGAGAAGCTCGTCGTCGGCCCTGCCGCCAAGCATCTCGTGGATCTGGATGCGCCGGTGCGCGACAACCTGCGGGCGATCGCGCGCAGCCTCGGCCGTCAGATCGACGAGCTCACGGTCGTGGTGCTCGATCGGCCGCGTCACGAACGTCTCATCGCCGATATCCGCGCCACCGGCGCGCGCATCCGCCTGATCGGCGACGGCGACCTGTCGGCCGGCATTGCCGCGGCGGTGCCGGGCAGCGGCGTGCACGCCGTGATGGGCACTGGCGGCGCACCCGAAGGCGTGCTCACGGCCGCCGCCATGCGCTGTCTCAACGGCGAGATCTTCGCCCGTCTGGTCGTGGCCAAGCCCGAAGACAGCGAGCGCTGCCGCGCCATGGGCATCACCGACACCAAGCGGATCTACAAGTCGGCGGACCTGGCCTGCGGCAAGAACATCATCTTCGCCGCCACCGGCGTCACCGACGGCAGCTTGCTCAAGGGCACGCGCTTTTTCGGCGACGGCATTCGCACCAGCTCGATCGTGATGCAGAACAACCCGCATCGCATCCGCTTCATCGACAGCATCCAGGTCTACGCCGGCCCGGCCGTCCGCATCCGCTTCTAGGCGTCAGCGCTTGTGAGCGACGCCCACGCCAGCGTCGAGCCTGCCGGGTTCTCGTCCCGACGGAACGTGCTGGCGGCGGCCGCGGCTAACGGCATCGGCTACATCGGCTTCACGCTGGCGATGCCGTTCCTGCCGCTCTACATCCGAGAGCTCGGCGTCACTGACGTGGCCGACATCGCTTGGTGGAGCGGGCTCACTCTCGGCGCCACACCGGCGGTGGCGGCGGTGAGCGCGCCGCTCTGGGGGCGGATCGGCGATCGCTATGGCAGCAAGGTGCTGGTACTGCGCTCACTCGGCGCCTTCGTCGTCACGAAAGCCGCGATGGGCCTGGTCACCGCGCCGTGGCAGTTGTTGGCGCTGCGGGCGCTGCTCGGCGTGTTTGCCGGCTAC
>JBDTWC010000009.1:0-13262 GCA_040006875.1 Acidobacteriota bacterium
TACGTGATCGGCTATACGCCGAGCAACGACAACTCCGATGGCCGCTTCCGCAGCCGCGAAGCCGATCCGGCTGTGAGTGCCGTCACAGAAGGGCTTGCGCGTGGAGTGGCCGCAGCGGCACAACGCGAACGGTCGCTTGGTCAACGCATAGGCGTTGCCGTTCCAGTCGACCAGCGTCACGTCGTCGCCATCGACCAGAAACGAACCGTTCTGCCGCACCTTGATCGTCGCCATGTCGGCAGTATACCGTGCGGCTGCGCGCGACCCCGGGCAGCCGCTACAATGCCTGCGTGCGCCGGTCGCTCGCCCCGCTGCTCGTCCTGGCTGCCCTGACCTTCGTGGTCGGTCTCGGTGCGCCTGCGCTGACCGACTCCGACGAGGCGTTCTACGGCGAGGCGGCGCGCGAAATGGTGGAGTCGGGAAACTGGCTAACGCCCTACTACAACTACGAACCCCGGTTCCAGAAGCCGATTCTCTACTACTGGGCCACCGCCGCCACCTTCGTCGTCACCGGCGCCACCGAATGGTCGGCGCGCCTGTGGGCGGCCCTCTCAGGCGTGGCCCTGGTCTTCGTGACGGCCGGCCTGGCACGTCGCTGGTATGACGACGACACGGCCTTGCTCGCCGGCGCGATTGTGGCCACCAGTTTCGGCTATGTGGCCCTCGGCCGCATGGCGCTGCCCGATCTGCCGCTCGCGCTGGCCGTCACCGCCACGATCGCGTGCTGCCTGGTCGCGATCGGCGATCGCGTGCCGCGGCCGCGGCGGTGGCTGGTGGCGGCGGCGGTGGCCGCGGCTCTCGGCTTCCTGACCAAGGGCCCGCTCGCGGTAGTACTGCCGGGTGCGGTCGTGCTGCCGATCGTGATGATCGAGCGGCGTGCTTCGCGCCTGCGGCCCGTCGACGTGGTGGTCGCGGCGGCGGTGTTCGTGGTCGTGGCAGCGCCGTGGTATCTCGCCATGTGGGCGACGCACGGTAGTGCCTACATGCAGAGCTTCTTCGTGGGCGACAACCTCGAGCGCTTCGCGACCGATCGATTCAACGAACCACGGGCGTGGTGGTACTACGGGCCGGTCGTCGTCGGCGGCGTGGCGCCGTGGGCGCCTTTCCTCCTGCTCGGCCTCGGCTCGAGCGTGCGCGTGCTCACCGGTCGCGGCGGCCCGGGCAGTCTCGAGACGCGGCTGGTGATCTGGATGCTGATGCCGCTCGTCATCTTCACGCTGTCGGTCGGCAAGCAGCCGCGTTACGTGCTGCCGCTCCTGCCGCCGATTGCGATGCTGCTGGCGCACGCCATCGTGGAGCGCACGCAGGCGCGCCGGGGCCTCGACGGCGGCCTCTACCGCCAGCAGCCGGATCGCGGCCTGCAGGCGGCGTCGATGGCTTCGGGCGCGATTCTCGTGGTGGCCGCGGCGCTCGTGTGGCGGGCGCGGCCGCTGTTTGTCGACATCCCGGTCTGGCACTCGCTGGCCGCAACTGGCGTAGTCGCGTTTGCGGGCCTCGCGGTGGTCGTGGTGGCGGCGGCGCGCGCCTGGCGCCGGGCGCCATGGGCGCTCGCCTGCGCGAGTGCAGTGGCCATGCCGGCGCTGGTGCTGGGCGCGCTCGGCGGCGGCCCCGACGATCCGGTGCACCGGGTGGCACGGGCGGTATTGGACGCGCGCCACGCCAGCGAGCCGGTCGGGGTCTCGCGCGTGTTCGTGCGCAACCTCATCTTCTACACCGGCGTGAAGCAGACCGATCTCATCACCGACGAGCAGCTCACCGCCTTCCTCAGCCAATCCGGTCAGGCGCTCGTAGTCGTGCCGGCCGACGTACTCGAGCGCGTCGAGGCGGCCGGCGCCCCGCGGGCCACGCGGCTGGCGGAGTTTCCCTACTTGAATCAGGCCGGGCTGCGTCTGCGCTCGTTCCTGTGGCCCGAGCCGGCGCACGACGTGCAGCGAGTGCTGGTGGTACGCACGTCCGGCACCGGGCCGGCGCCGCGCCCCTAACCAGCCTCGGCAGGACACGCGGCGGCAGGCGCGCACATCAGGGCCGGATGGGGGCGTCGAGGGCGGCCAGATCGGCGGCTGTCGTCGCCCACATCTTGCCGGGGTTGAGCACGCCGTGAGGATCGAACGCCTGCTTCACGCGCGCCATCAGCGCAAGCTCGGCGGCCGACAACTGCAGCCCCAGGTATGCCGCCTTCGCAAAGCCCACGCCGTGCTCGCCCGTGATCGCCCCGTCGAGGGCGACGACCCCCGCAAACAGTTCGTGTTCGGCGGCCGTGGCCCGCGCCATCTCCGCGGCGTCCTCGGGATGCACCAGCAGGTTGACGTGGATGTTGCCGTCGCCCGCATGTCCGAAGGCGGCCACGAGCAGTTGATACGACCCGCGAATGCGCTCGACCAGCGCGAAGAGCTCGGGCACGCGGCCGCGCGGCACCACCAGGTCGTGATTGATCTTGCGCGGGGCCAACCGGCGCAGGGCGTAGGACAGCTCGCGCCGGGCCTCCCACAGCGACTCGCGATCGGCTCCACCGGCAGCCTCGCGCACACTCGTGGCGCCTGATGCCTGGCACGCGGCCACCGCCAGAGCCGCATCGTGCACCACGGCCGGATCGCTGCCGTCCACTTCGACCACGAGCAGCGCTGCCGTGCCTTCCGGAGCCATGGGCCGGCCGAGATGAGCGGCCACCGCGCCCAGCGACACAGCGTCGATGAGCTCGAGCGCCGCCGGCACGACCCCGGCCCGCACGATGGCGCCGACGGCATGCGCCGCCGCGTCGATGGTGGCGTAGGTCGCCGCGAGCGTACGGCGGCTGCGCGGCAGCGGCACCAGGCGAAGCGTGGCCTCGGTGATGATGGCGAGCGTGCCCTCGGAGCCGACCAGCAGGTCGGCAAGCGCGTAGCCGGCCACGTCCTTGACGCACTTCGAGCCGGTGCGCAGCACCTCGCCGGTGGCCAGCACGGCCTCGAGCGCCAGCACATAGCGTCGCGTCGTGCCGTACTTGAAGGCGCGCGGGCCGCCGGCGCACTCGGCGATATTCCCGCCAATCGCGCACTGGGCAAGGCTGGCGGGATCGGGCGGATAGAACAGGCCGCGCGCTTCCACGGCCGCATGCACCGCGCCGGTCACGACGTTCGGCTGCACCACCACCAGCAGGTTATCTTCGTCGATCTCCAGAATCCGGTCGAAGCGCGCCATCGCCAGCACCACGCCGCCGCGGATCGGCACCGACCCGCCGGTGTAGCCGGTACCGGCGCCCCGCACCACCAGCGGAGTGCGCGTGTCGTGACAGACGCGCGCGATCGCCGCCACCTCCGGCACCGTGCCCGGGGTCACCACGACGTCGGGAAGATGCCCCCGCCCGAGGGCATCGTGCGCATGGGCGCGCAGCGCCTCGGGCGTGGTGGTGACGTGGGCCGCGCCGGCGATGGCGCCGAAGCGCGCGACGAGATCGGCCGGGATCATCCGCGCGCGGGCCTGGCCGAGCCCCTCTGCCGTGCGTGCACGAACTCCTCGAGGCGCGTGATTCCTTCCCGCAGTCGCTCGAGCGACGTGGCGTAGGAGATGCGCACGAAGCCCGGCGCGTCGAACCCTTCGCCCGCGGTGAGGGCCACCCGCGCGTCCTTCAGCAGGGCCTCGGCAAACTCGGCCGTGGTGCGCACGCCGCACGGCTCGAGGATCTCTGCCAGGTAAGGGAACAGGTAGAACGCGCCCCCCGGCCGGAGGCATTCGATACGCGGGTCGGCGGTGAGCCAGCCCAGGGTGGTGTCGCGGCGCACGCGGTACTCGTTGAGCATGGCCGCTACGGCCTCCTGTGGACCGGTCAGCGCTTCGACCGCGGCCTTCTGCGTAATCGACGACACGTTCGAGGTCGAGTGGCCCTGGATGGTATTGCACGCAGCGATGAACGCCGCCGGCGCAATCGCCCAGCCGCACCGCCATCCGGTCATCGCATAGGCCTTCGAGGCCGAGCCGCACATCACCGAGCGCTCACGATGACGATCGGTGAGCACCTTCACGAGGTTGTGCGGCACCGGGTCGTAGATCAGCCGCTCGTAGCACAGGTCGACGATGATCCACACGCCGGTCCGGGCGCAGTGGTCGGCGATGGCGGCGACGGTGGCCTCGTCCAGCACCGCGCCCGTGGGATTGCCGGGCGAGTTCAGGATGATGGCCTTGGTACGGGGCGTGACCCGGTCGAGGATCTCGCTCGGGTCGACGACGAAGCCGCGCTCACGCTGACCGCGGGCCAGGACCGGCGTGGCGCCGAGCAGTGCGATCTGGTCGACGATGGTCGGCCAGAAAGGCGAGTGCGTGATCACCTCGTCGCCTTCCTCGAAGAGAGCGACGGCAGTGTTGAACAGGGCCTGCTTGCCGCCGGCAGTGGCGATCACCTCGGCGGGCGAGAACGACACGCCGTAGTCGGCGTGATAGCGGTGACAGACCGCCTCGCGGAGGTCGGTCGACCCAGCCGAGGGCGTGTATTTGGTGTAGCCGGCATCGATGGCGCGATGGGCCGCCGCGTTCACGTTGGCCGGGGTCGGGAAGTCGGGCTCACCGGCCCCGAAGTCGACGACGTCGATACCGGCCCGGCGCAGGCGGTCGGCCTCGGCAGCGACTTTGAGGGTAGGAGACGGGGCCACGCGGGCCATGCGAGCTGCCAGATTCATACGTTCCTCGGCGCGAGCTGCGGATCACGCAGCAGTGCGAACTTGCGGCGGAGGCGCTCTTCGACCAGCGGCGGCACCAGTCCGCTTACCTGCCCGCCGAGGCGAAACACTTCCTTGATCAGCCGGGAGCTGATGTAGGTGTACTGCTCGGCCGGCATCATGAACATGGTCTCGATGTCGGCGCGCAGGCGGTGGTTCATGAGTGCCATCTGCGACTCGTACTCGAAGTCGGAGACGGCGCGCAGGCCCTTCACGATGACGTGGCCGCCGACGCGCTTGGCGTAGTCGACGAGCAGGCCATCGAAGGTCTCGACGGTGATCGACGGGCGGCCCGCGAAGACGTCGCGGATCATGTGCACGCGCTCGCCCGCTGTGAAGAGCGGCGCCTTGCTCTCGTTTACGAGTACGGCCACGACAATCCGATCGAAGAGCCGGGAGCCGCGTTCGATGAGGTCGACGTGGCCGTTGGTGACCGGATCGAACGATCCTGGGTAGATCGCCACACGCGGGCCGTCGTTGCTGGTGGTGCTCATGGCTCCTCTGATCCTCCCCCGTCCGCGGCCCTCATCGCTCGATAGGTGCTCAGGGCGGACTCGCCTGATCGGCGGGTGCGATCGAGATGCAGACCGCCCGGTTCCGGGGCGGCGCGTCTCGAGGAATGCTCGAGCACCACGAGCCCGTCGGGCGCCAACAGACGACCCGCGGCCGCCACCGCCTCGCCGATCCACGGCGCGGCGTATGGCGGGTCGAGCACCACGATGTCGAAGGGACCGCCGATGTGCTCGTGCGTCAGCGCTTGCGGCGCCGTGCCCTGCAGGATGATACAGTTTTTTTCGAGCCCACACCGAGCCGCGTTGGCGGCGATCAGCCGCACCGCCCGGAGGTCGGCCTCGAGACATGTGGCGGTAGTCGCGCCGCGGCTCAGGGCCTCGAGCGCGATCGCTCCGCTGCCGGCGCAGACATCGAGCACGGACGCGCCGTCGATGCGCATGGCGAGCAGGTTGAAGAGTGTCTCGCGCAGCCGATCGGAGGTCGGTCGCAGGCCTTCCCAGGTGGGCGAGGCGAGGATCCGTCCCCGATGCGTTCCCGCGATGATGCGCATGCGCTAGCCCACGGTGACGAGGCCGAAGTGCCGTTGCCACACCCGCGCCACATGCTCGGACAGCGCCGCCGGCACGGCGTCGGCATCGACCAGTGCACGCGCCTCCCGGTGCGCCTGATCGAGCAGGTCCACGTCGCGCACCGGGTCGCCCGCACGCAACATCGGCACGCCCGACTGCCGCGTGCCGAAGACGTCACCGGGTCCGCGCAGCTCGAGGTCCTTTTCCGACAGCAGAAAGCCGTCGTCGGACTCGGCCAGCGCCGACAGGCGGGCCTTCGCGTCTTCGCTCCACGGCGCGTCGTAGAGCAGCACGCAGGTCGACGCGTGCGCGCCGCGGCCGATGCGGCCGCGCAGCTGATGCAACTGCGCCAGGCCGAAGCGCTCGGCGTGCTCCACCACCATCACCGTGGCGTTGGGCACGTCCACGCCGACTTCGACCACGGTGGTGCTCACGAGGACGTGCACCTCACCGGCCACGAAGCGGCGCATCACCTCTTCCTTCTCCTCGCCCTTCATGCGGCCATGCAGCAGTTCGACCTTCAGCTCGGGAAACACGTCGGCGGCGAGATGCGCGCTCATGGTGGTGGCGGCCTTGAGGTCCGATTTCTCGGATTCTTCAATCAGGGGATAGACCACAAACACCTGCCGTCCCTCGGCCACCTTGGCACGGATCAGGCGGTAGACGTCGTCGCGACGCGAGGCCGGTGACACCACGGTCTTCACCGGCTGACGACCCGGCGGTCGATCGCGCATCACGGTCACGTCCATGTCGCCGCAGGCAGTCAGGGCCAGCGTGCGCGGAATCGGCGTGGCGGTCATGAGCAGCACATCGGGGAACAGGCCTTTGTCGGCGAGCATGCCGCGCTGGATCACGCCGAAGCGATGCTGTTCGTCGACGATGGCGAGCGCGAGCGCGCGATACGACACGCCGTCCTGGACCAGCGCGTGGGTGCCGACGACCAGCTGCACCACGCCGCTTGCGACATCCGCGGCCAAGTTACGGCGGGTCTTGTCGGTGACCCGGCCGGTGAGCAGACCGAGGCGGAAGCGTGTGCCGAAGAGCCACTTCTCGAGCGTCCGCGCGTGTTGCTCGGCGAGCAGTTCGGTCGGTACCATGAGCGCCACTTGATAGCCGTTCTCCATGGCCACAATCGCGGCCATGAACGCCACCAGGGTCTTGCCGGATCCGACGTCGCCCTGCAGCAGGCGCTGCATCGGCCAACTGCGCTGCATGTCGGACACGATGTCGCGCACGGCATCGCGCTGCCCCGCCGTGAGCTTGAACGGCAGCACCTGGCGGGCCCGTTCGCGCAGCGCGTCGTCGATGACGATGACGTGCGGTTTGCGAACCGCGGCGTTCTGCCGGCGGCGCATCGCCAAGCCGGTCTGGTAGACGAAGAAGTCCTCGAAGATCACGCGCCGCTGCGCCGGCGTGGCTCCGGCGTTGAGGGCCGCGACGTCGCTGTCAGGGTCGGCGAAATGCACCTGGCGGAGCGCCGTCCGTCGATCGGGCCACCGCTCGCGCGAAGTCAGGGCCGCCGGCAGCAGCTCGGGCAATGGATCGACCAGGAGTTCCAGGGCGCGGAACACCAGGCTGCGGTGCATGTTCGGCGTCACGCTGCCGGTGCGCTCGTAGATCGGCACGATCCGTCCTGTGTGCAGCGGCTCGGCGTCGCCGTCATCGTCCAGCACTTCGAATTCTGGCGAGGTGAGCTGCAGCCCGCGGCTGCCCCAGTACTCAGTGCGTCCGAACAGCACCACCCGCATGTGCGGCTTGAGCGCGTCCTTGAGGTACTTCTGATTGGGCCACACCGCCTTCACCTGACCGGTGTCGTCCTGGATGAGCGCAGTGAAGAGCGAGAAGCCGGGGCGGCGTGTCGACGTGAGGCCGCAGTGCAGGACCTCGCCCATCACGGCCGCCGGTGCACCCGGGCGCAGCGAGGCAATCGCCTGGAAGCGGCTGCGGTCTTCGTAGCGGCGCGGGAAGCGGAACAGCAGATCCTCGACCGTGTGCAGCCCGGCCTTCTGCAGATCGGCGGCCTTGCGCGGCCCGACGCCCTTCAGGAACTGGAGCTGCGTCTGGAGGGGATCGCCGGTCACCCCGGGGATCCTTACTGAATCACGATGGCCTGGCCGGCCGTGACGTCGATGCGATCGATCGCGGAGGGCAGGTCGAAGGGCTCTTCCATGCGCACGCCGCCAGGGTTGGCCGTCGAGCGCGTGTAGTAGGCCATCAGCTCGTGAATGAACGCCCGCGGCACCGGGATGCCGTCCACGGTAGCCGTCTCGAGCACGAATCGGCCTTGGCCCTTCTCGGTCGTGAGCGTGCCGGTGACGTAGACCGGCAGCCGGCCGCTCAGATACGAGGTCGGATCGAACCAGCCGCCGGAGCTCTTCTTGCGTACGCCGTCGAGATCCGCCGTGACCAGCGTGGCGATCCGGTTGGGTCCGACAAACTGGACGGTCGGTTCGGTGAGCCCGACCGGCAGCCACTCCGCCCGGTACTTCAGGTAGGCATTCATCTCGGTCTGCGAGAAGACGGTGCGGCGCGGAGGCGCCGCGGTCGGGCGCGACCCCATGACCGTCTGCAGCTTGGTGCGAGCGAGATCGGCCTGCGCCTGCGGCGACTGGGCGTCTGCCGACCACGCCGCGCCCAGCGCCATCACGAAACCCGCCACGATGAATGTACGCATCGGCATCGGCCTGAAGATATAGCGATCGCCGCCCGAGGGACAGCGTCAGTGGTCATTGTAGCGCGGACCGCGCCGCACTCGGTTGCTACTGTCGTCGGAAGGGCCGGAGCGCGCGTGCGTTCTGGCGAGCCTTGAGCATCAGCTCGAGCTTGCGCCGCTCAATCTGATCCTCGAAGACGCGGAAACGTGCCTGCTGCCGAGGGTCGAGCAAGGCGTCGAGGTCGGTGTAGGCCTTGCGCATCTCGGCCGCGTTGCGCGACTCCAGCTCTTGCAGCCTACTCAGTCGTTCGCGCACAGCCGCCTCGTCAGCCGGCTGGACCGCGCGCGGTGCGGTCATCCGTCCGAGCTCGGCGAGCAGGGCCTGTCGGGTTGCGAGGTTGCGGCGCCGCAGCTCCTGAAGCGCGCGCAGCCGGGTCAGGAACGGTGGGTACTGCGTGTCGGAGAGGCCGAGCGACTGCTGCGCTTCCATCACGAAGTAGGCGTCAAAGAGCCTCTGGATCTCGGCCGGGCGCAAATCGGCCCGGTCGGGCACGGCGGCAGGCGGCGGCGCTTGCGCGGCAGCCGCGCTCGCGCACAGCAGCGCCAGCATCAGCGCCACGGCGCGTCGGCGAAGAGTGAATGGGTTCATGACGGTGGCCGCTCCACGGCCGCACGAAGAATGGCGCTCAACGCCTGCCGCTCGTCGGCCGTCAGGTGCTGGGCCGCGTCGCCCATGTCGGGCAGCGTCGCGACGCCGAGCGTCTCCCAGCCGCGGTCTGGCAGCGTGGCGGCGAGGTCGAGCACCAGCTCCAGCGCGCCGTCGTTGCCGCTCGCCTCGAAGGGCTCCGGCGCCGGTGGGTCGGCGCTGAAGCGGCCGAGCGTGTCGGCCGGGGCGTTCAGCGCCGCCGCCGTCACCGGCGGTGGCACACGGGCGACCGCCGTGGCAAGCGTCACCACGATCGTGGCCAGCCCGGCCAGCGGCACCACGACGTCGAGGCGCAGCCACGATCGCCAGCCGGTGGTCGCGCTCTGCTCCTGCTCGATCGCCGCCCGCACACGGGCGTTCACCTGCGACCAGAAGAGCGGCGACGGCTCCGGCACCTCGGCGCGCTCGGCCGCGGCGAGTGCGCTGCGCACCTCGGCCATCGTGGCCTGGCACGCGGAGCAGCCGTCGAGATGCGCCCGCCGCACGGCGCCGGTCACGCCGTCGAGAGCGTCGATGAACTCGTCGGGACGAAGGCAGGCACTCATGACGAAGATCCAAGCCGCTTGCGAAGGTTGGCGAGCGCGTGGAAGACGTTGGCCTTCACGGCGCCGACGCTGGTGCCGACGATTGCGGCTACCTCCTGATGCGACAGCTCGTGATAAATCCGCAGGATGAGCGCCGTACGCTGGCGCGGCGGCAGCGCCGCCACCGCGGCCCGCACCATCGTGTCGCGCTCGGCGTCGACCAGCGACTGGCCGGGCGCCGGCTCGCGCGTGTCGGCGACAGTGTCGAAGTCGATGGTTTCGGCGCGTGGCGTCTTCAGACTCACCCGGTTGAGGCTGACGTTCACGGCGATGCGGTGGACCCAGGTCGAGAAGCGCGCTTGGCCGCGGAAGCCGCCGAGCGCCTTCCACGCCCGCACGAACGTGTCCTGCGTGAGGTCGGCCGCGTCTTCGTGGTTGTTCACGAAGCGGTAGCAGACCTGGTACACGGCCCGGCGGTGCCGGGTCACGAGCACGTCGAAGGCGCCGGCAGTCCCGTCGAGTGACGCGGCGACGAGCGCCTCGTCGGTCATCGTGGCGTCGGCCGCCCCTCGGGGCGCGGATCCGCTCATCGCCGGAGCGGTCGCCCCGGCCACGGGCCAGGACACGGTGGTGGCGTCGTTGCACATGACACGGAGCCTCGATGACTTCGACCGGGCGACCTAAGCTCAGGTTACATCCGGCTGGTCAGAAAGGCGTGCAGTTCGGCCAGGGTCGGGCAGGCCGACCTCGCGCCGTGCCCCCGGCACTTCAGCGCGGCGACGGCGTTGGCCCAGCGCAGCACCTCTTCCAGCTCGGCCGATTCGCCCCCGTGCAGCCACCCGGCAATGAAGCCCGAGCGGAAGACGTCGCCGGCGCCGGTCGTGTCCACGATCGGCAACCGGAAGGCCGGGGTGGCGATCTCGCGTCCGCTGGCGAGGCATAAACTGCCCTCCGGGCCGAGCGTCACGCACACGACCGCGGCGCCGCTCTCGCGCTGCAGCTTGGCCAGCGCCGCCCCGAGTGACGTGCAGCCGGTGAACTCGGCCGGGAACTGGGCCGCGGCGATGATCACATCGATGTCGCGCAGCAGGCCGTCGATGCCGGGGCGCACGCGTTCCACGTCGATCACTGTGCGCGTGCCGGCGCGACGGGCTTCAGACGCGGCGAAGGCCACGGCCGGCGTCTCGTGACAGTCGACGTGGAGCACGCGCGCCGCGCGCACGTCGTCGACAGGCACATCGGCGGGTGACATGGTCAGGCCGGGATGCCGGTTCCAGATCACGGTGCGCGAGCCCGTCAAGCGATCGACGAGAACGACGGCGAACTGGCTGGTCGCCCCAGGGACGATCACGACGTGCGCTACATCGACGCCCTCGGCCGTCAGGCTGGCCAGGCCCCGGCGGCCGAAGTCGTCGTCGCCGAAGCGGCCGATGTAGGCGGTCTTCAGACCGAGCCGGGCCATGGCCGAGGCGGCCGACGCCGACTGCCCGCCCGGCAATTCGGCGAAGTACTGCATCTGCATCTTGCCGTCGGCGGCGGGATACCCCTCGACGACCGTGAGCAGGTCGAGGCTGTTGAGCCCGAAGGCGAGCACATCGAGGGGACGCGGACGCGGCAACGAGAGCGGAATGCGCACGAGGCGGCATCATACCGGTTCCCTCGAGACGTTGACCTTCGCCTTTTGTTTGTGTATTCTTGCGCAGCGATTGGGCCCTTTCGGCTCTTTCTTCGCTTCCGGAGGCCGCCGTGCAACCGCTCACGAAACGTCAGCGAGAGATCCTCGACTACCTGACCGAGTTCATCCAGCAGCACGGGTACGCGCCGAGCCTCGAGGAGATCGGGCAGCGCTTCGGACTCTCCTCGTTGGCCACCGTGCACAAGCACATGACCAACCTCGAGACCAAGGGGTTCATCAAGCGCTCGTGGAATCGGAGCCGGTCGGTGGAACTGCTGCCTGGCCGCAGCGGCGGACGGAGCATCGATGTGCCGCTGCTCGGCTACGTGGCCGCCGGCATGCCGATCGAGGCCATCTCGACCAGCGAGACCATTGCGGTGCCCGAGGCGCTGCTGCTCAACCGGCGCGACACCTATGTGCTCCGGGTCAAAGGCGATTCGATGATCGACGAGCAGATTCGCGACGGCGACTGGGTCGTGGTCGAAGACCGCAAGACCGCGAACAACGGAGAGATGGTGGTGGCCCTGCTGGGCGGCTCCGACGTCACGCTCAAGACGTTCTACCGCGACAACGGCCGCATTCGCCTGCAGCCCGCCAACGCCACCATGCAGCCGATCTTCGCCGACCCCAATGACGTGCAGATTCAGGGTGTCGTCGTCGGCGTGATGCGGCGCTACTGAGCGCGCCAGCCCGGCCCGGAGCCGCCACGGCATCGCGATGCGGATAAGCTAGCGGGATGGCCGACCACAAGCAGATCAACTTCACCATCGTGCCCGACGAGAGCGGTCCGCTGCCCGAGCGCGAGTACGCCAACTTCTGCGCCGTGCAGCACACGCCCTTTGACTTCACGCTCACCTTCTGTGAAGTGCAGCCGCTCTCCGAGCGCGAGATCCGCGAAGCGGAAGCCGAGCACATCGTGCGCGCGCCGGTGCGGGCGCGGATCGTGTTGCCGGTGCAATTCATCGGTCCACTCATCGCCGCGCTGCAAGAGAACCTGCGGGTCTACAGTGAGTCGACCGTGAACCAGGGACCGAAGGGCCCGGTGCACTGACATGTCTGCCGCGCCCGACCGCACCCGTGTGCTCGCCATCTTCGCGGCGCTCGAACGCCACCACCCGAACGCCGACACCGAGCTCGTGTTCCGGACGGCGTTCGAGCTGCTGGTGGCTACGGTGCTGTCGGCGCAGTCGACCGACAAGAAGGTCAACGAGATCACGCCGGCGCTCTTTGCCCGCTACCCGGAGCCCAAGGCGCTGGCGGGGGCCGACCCCGTTGAGGTCGAAGCGCTCGTGCACGCCACCGGCTTCTTCCGCCAGAAGGCGCGCGCGGTGATCGGCCTGTCGGCCGCGCTCGTGGCCGCATACGGCGGCGCGGTGCCGGCCGACATGGACGCGCTCACGGCCCTGCCCGGGGTGGGCCGCAAGACCGCCAACGTCGTGCTCGGCCATGCGCTCGGCGTGCCCGGCTTCCCCGTCGATCGGCACGTGCTGCGCGTGGCCGCGCGTCTCGGGCTCATCCACACCGACGATGCGGTGAAGGCCGAGGCCGTGCTCACCACGCTCCTGCCCAAGACGCGCTGGACGCGCGCCTCTGACACGCTCATCCTGCACGGCCGGCGCATCTGCCTGCCGACGCCGAAGTGCGACCTGTGCCACGCGCGCACCCTCTGTCCGTTTGCCATCACCAACCTGCGGCCGGCGCGGGTGAAGGCGACGGCGACGATGAAAAAGACGGCCAGGCAGTCAGCGGCGCCCCGCACACGCCGATGACGCGCGCCGAGTTCAAGGCGCTCGTGGCCGACACCATCGACTCGATCCCGCCGCGCTTTGCCGAGCACGTCCGCAACGTGGCCGTGGTCATCGAAGACGAGCCGTCGCCCGAACTGCTCGCCGAGATGGAGATCGAGCCGCCCGACACGCTGCTCGGCCTGTACC
>JBDTWC010000010.1:0-13242 GCA_040006875.1 Acidobacteriota bacterium
GAACATGGACGCGCGACTCAAGGCCCGCGCGGCCACCGGCCTCGCGCCCGGGGCGCCGGGCGATCCGTTCGTGGATGCGACGGCGTGCGCGGCCTACGCGGAGCGCTCGATGAAGGCGCTCGACGAGCGCGTCGCGTCCGAACGGAAGAAGTAGCCGGTGCCGATCGGCACTCTACTGCTCGGCGTGCTGCTCGTGGCCGTCGTCGTCGTCGCCGCGCTCGTGCTGCAAGGGCTGCGGCGCGGCCGCGTGCGGCAAGGGCAACGCGGCGATCTCGGGCTGGTGCGGGCTGCCTCGCCTGACCCGGCGCTGGTCGAGCGCATCCTGGCATCGTTTCCGGTCGTGGACGGCCACGTCACGACGCTCGGGGGCCTCGAGCGCGTCACCGATGGCCAGCCCGGCACCTGGCACGTGGCGATGGTGCGTCCGCTGCTCGCAACCGGCGACGACGCGCGCCTCGCCATGCGGGTGGCGCTGGTGATCGACGGCCTGCCGGCGCCATCCACCTCGACCGAGGCTACGGCCGTGGCCGGCACCGGCGGGCTGTGGACCTGGCGCTGGGCGTCGGAGTTGCTGCTGGTCGAGGCGTCGCCTGACGCGGGCGATGTCGCGCGCGACCTCGACGCCATGAAGCAGGCCGGGGCTCGCGCCGTGGCGGCCGCGTCGACCAGATAGTCCGTCGTCTCGGACACGGCCCCCGTCCACGGCATCTGGCGGCGACCGACCCCGGGTGCGTCAGATGACCACGGCGGCCGACTCCACATAGCGGCACAGCGCATTGGCCAGGCGCATCTGACCCGGCGTGCGGCACTCCGGCTCGACGAGCCGGGGACTGGCCACGACCAAGGCTGCGCAGCGGGCTCGCGAGGTCGCCACGTTCAGCCGGTTGAGGCTGTAGAGGAACTCCATCCCCCGTGGCGCATCTTCCGGACGCGACGTGGCCATGGAATAGATCACGACCGGCGCTTCCTGGCCCTGGAACTTGTCGACCGTGCCCACGCGCACGCCGCGTGGCGACAGCCGGTCGGACAGGCGATTGACGTGCGCGTTGTAGGGCGCCACGACCAGCAGGTCGGGTGGTTCGAGTTGACGCGCGCGGCCCTGGCTGTCGATCCACTGCGAGCCCGGCGCGAGCAGCCGGTCGACCAGCGCAGCAACCACGTCGACCTCTTCCGCCGACCAGTTCTGATTGCCGTCGTGCGTCACCGGCACCCAACGCAGGCCCGCGCCCTCGAGTCCGGGGGCGCCCACGAGCCGTTGGCGTTCGAGTCCTGGACGCGATTGCAGCTTGCCTTCGTAGAACAGCTCCGACGTGAACGCGCACACCTCCGGCGCCAGTCGCCAGGTCTCGGGCAGGAACAGGCCGCGACCCTCGGGCATCGTCGACGCCTCGCCGAGCACGTGCTGCAGCGCCGACACATCGACGCCGTCGGGATGACTGCCCTTCTGCGGCTGCTCGAGCTGCTGCGGATCCCCGAGCAGCACGAGGCTGCTGGCCGCCGGTGACACCGCGAGCGCGTTGGCCAGCGACATCTGCCCGGCTTCGTCCACAAACAGCACATCGACCGAGGCGGCGAACTCGGGCCGGGCCCACAGCCAGGCCGTGCCGCCCAACACGTCGATCTCGCGCGCGGCGAGGGCGGCGAGGGCGTCGGGGTTGCCGTCGAATGGGCGAACCCTGGCTCCGTCCGACGCCACGGCGTCGTCTTCTCCGCCCTTGTGCCCCATGCGCACCGACTCGTCTGCCGCGCCGGCCTGTTCGCCCACCGCATCGAGCAGATTGCGGATCACCTTGTGGCTCACCGCCACCACGCCGACTCGCTTCCCCGCCTTGACCAGGGCGCGAATCATCTGCGCGCCCACGTAGGTCTTGCCGGCACCGGGCGGGCCCTGCACCGCCAGCGTGGTGCGATCGAGTTGCGTAGCGAGGCGCACCGCATGTTCGACGGACGACTGGTCGCCGCCCGGTTCGAAGGCGCCACCCGAGAGGCGCGGCGCCCTTCGAAACAGCAAGTCGGTCGCGCACGCGGACAGCGCGTCCACCGGGCTGTCGTCTTGACGCCTCGGCTCGGACGTCGCCTCGGAGACCGCAGTCACGTGCGCGCACAGCCGCAGCAGTGACTTCTGCATCGCGTCGGTGCCGACGACGTCGGCCTGGAACGCGGATGTAGGGTGTTGGCCAACCGCACTCGGACCCTTCTTTACATCCACCGTGCGCGCCACCCAGTCGTGCGCCTCGATGTCTCCCCACGCCGTGGGTCCAGTTCGGAGCAGCTTGCCCTTGCGAATCTCCACGTCCTGCGCTGGATAGCTGTAACGGTCGACCACCGACCCGGTTGGCCGACCGGTCTTCGCGCTGGTCACCTCACGCACCCGGCCCATGAACTGCAGGCCAGCGATGGCCTGTCGTTCGTCGAGCAGTTGGTCGTCGCCTAGTTCGTTGAGGCGATAGCGCTCCCAGTACTGCGCCTTGTCTTCGCGTCGATGCCACCCGAGCAGATGCGCGAACAGCCAGCGGGGATGCTGTGCGTGCGACGGCTCGCTCGCCTCGGCGGGCAGGCCGTCGAGGAGCGCTGCGCGCGCGGCATCCTGCTGCGCCTCGAGCTCACTGACTTTCTCCGGTGCGGCATCGGCCTTGACCTCCGGCCTGGTCACGTCGGTGCCGTGCGCCACCACCTCAGCCCGCAGGCCTTCGAGCCACTCCCGCAGCGCCTCGGTGCTGCGACAATCATCGCGGTTGTAGCCGCGCACTGCCGCGCGCGCCTCGGGCGGAATCGAGGCTGGCGCCTGTGCCTCGAGCGCGAGTTCGATGGCCTGCAGATGCTGACTCGCGTCGCCGAGCGGCACCTCGCGCGTGAACCCGTAGAACTGCTCGAGCTGCTTGATCGAGTAGCTCTCGACGCCGGCCCGAAGGGCCTGGCGCACAACCGAGTAGAGATCCACGAGACGCTCGCCGCGCAGCAGCCGGTCGAGGGTGTCGGCGCGCGTGGCGTGACGGCCCATCAGCCGCTTGAATGTCGACGCCTCGTAGTGTCCGAAGTGGTACACGTGCATGCCGGGGTGGGCGTGCCACGCCGTCTCGATCAGGTCCATCACCGCTTCAAACGCCGCCTGCTCCTCCGCGTCGGTGTGGGCCCACCACCCTTGATACGCGCCCTCGGTCCAGATGCCGAACAGGTACTCGCGGCCGCCCTCACGCGCGAAACGCGCGCCCTCGAGGTCCAGGAAGATGTCGCCAGGCGAGGGTGCCGGCAGGCGCGAGAGCCCCATGTCTGGCTGCAGCGGCAGCAGCTCGTGCACCGGCTGGTGGTTGGTTCGTTGCCGGTGCTGCAGACGCGCCTGATCGCGCAAGCGCTCGTAGGTGTCGCGCGAGCCGCGGGTGGGGATGAACGGCAGCGGGTCGCCCAGCGCGGCCGCGGCCGACAGCGTCGGCACATGATGCGCCACGAACTCCGTGCGCTGGGTGCGCGCAATGCCCGCGATGAAGGCGAGATGATCGTCGTTGCGGCGGCGGCGGTTGCACCGCGTCCACCAGCGGCACACCTCGCACTGCTCGACCGGCTCTGGATAGTGCGACGTCTGCAGCAGCTCGGGTCCCTCGTTCAGCGCCCGCAGCAGCTGCGCCTTCACCCGGCGGTAGTAGGCCGCGTAGTCGGCCAGCCGGTAGGTGTGGGTCAAGAACGGCGACGACGACGCGTCGAGCTGCTCTGAAGCCAAGGCCGGCGTCACCACGCGGAAGTGCTCCGGCCACGTGCCCTGAATGCCGGCGACGAGCTCGGAGTAGGCCAGCAGCTGCAGCACGGTGCCGCCGCGGGTGTCGCGCGCCAGCTTGGTGTCGTGCACCTCGTAGCTCCAGGCGCCGAGGTCACTCGGCGTTGGCACGCGGCGCAGGATGTCGGCATAGCCGCGCCACCCCGCGCCCTCGAGCAGCGCCTGGTAGATCACCGGCACGCCTTGCTGCATGGCGACGCGCGTCAACGCCAGCGCGTCGACGTCGCGTCGGAACCCCTCGTCGGGGCCGGCCGCCAAGTCGAGCACGTCCAGGCCCTGGCCGCGCAGCCACGCCACGTAGAGCTGTTCGTGCACCTGGCCACGCTCGCGCAGCGCGTCGCCCATTGCGTCGCGCCATTCGGGCTTCGCGAGTAGGCCGTGCGCCACGGCCAGGTCGAGTCCGGTGCGGTGGCGGCAGCCGAGGAACGCGGACAGGTCGGTCGGCGAGAGGATGAGGTGCGGGGCGCGGAGGAACATCTGCCGCTGATGTTAGAACGCCGCCAGCGCGTTCATGACTACGCCGTCATCGCCGTGCCCGCGCCAAGGCCGCGAACACCTGGTAGAAGACCTCGTCGGGCACCAGGTCCGGCGTCAGCAGCCGCTGGAACACCAGTCCCTCGGTCAGAACGTGGATCACGCAGACCAGCGACTCGGCGGGCATCGGCAGCTCGTCGTCGCTGGCGATCGAGCGCAGCCACTCGGCGCCCAGCTCATAGCTCGTCGCCGTGATCCCCTGCACCTTGGCCCGCATCTCCTCGTGGTTCAGCGCGTAGGCCATGCCCGTCAGGCGCCCCTTGGCCACGCGCTGCCGTTCGGGAATCGCAGCCAGGGTGGCCTCGGCCAGGGCGCGCATCTTCTCCGCGAAGGTGGCGTTGGGGCGATAGCGCGGCACGATCGGCGGCCAGTAGGTCTGACCGAGGGCGAGAAAGAGGTCGTTGCGGTTCTTGAAGTTGCCGTAGATCGCGCCGCTCGTCATGCCGGCTCGGGCCGCCACATCCTGCAGGGTGGTGTGTTCGTAGCCCTTCTCGCGGACGAGTTCGCGCGCCGCCTTCAGCAGCGTCGCCCGCGTTCGCTGGCGCTTGTCGCCCTTTGGGACCCGGCGGCCCGCAGAGCCGTCACCTTTCTCGTCCATGGTTAATTTTATATTGATTTTATTTTATAATTCAACAATATTTTACCATGTCCAAAAACTTCTCAATCACCCCATTGGCCGCCGCCATGCAGAATCTGGTCACTCGAGGCGATCTGGCGGGCGTCGCGACACTGGTCTGGCGGGGCGACCGCGTAGTGCACGCCGACGGCGCTGGAGTGCGCGACCTCGAGAGCGGCGCGCCGGTGCAGCGCGACACCATCTTCCGCATCGCGTCGATGTCGAAGCCCGTCACGTCGGTTGCCGCACTCAAGCTCGTAGACGAGGGCCGTTTCGAACTCGACGAGCCAATCGCGCGATGGGCGCCGGAGTTCTCCGGCATGCGCGTGCTGCGTTCGCCAACCGGCGCGCTCTCCGACACCGAACCCGCGGCTCGGCCGATCACCTTCGGCGACCTGCTGACGCACCGGGCGGGGCTCACCTACGCCGACTTTTTTCCTGGTCCAATCACCGCCGCCTATGCTGACGCCCTCGGCGGCGACCTCGACACGCGGCTCACGCCAGACCAGTGGATCGCGGCCCTTGCGGCGCTGCCGCTGGTTGCTCATCCGGGTGCCGCCTTCCACTACAGCCACGCCACCGACTTGCTCGGTCTGCTCCTGGCGCGCATGGAGGGCAGGTCGCTCGGCGAGGTCTTGCAGGCGCGAATCTTCGCGCCGCTCGGCATGCGCGACACGACCTTCGCTGTGCCCACAGCCAGCCGCCATCGTCAGGCAGCCGCGTGCGGCTTCGACGAACACGGACGGCTCGCGCCGCGACGCGAGGGACCAGGCGGATCGTTCCTCCACGAACGTCCCGCCGACTGGACCTACGAGTCGGGCGGTCAAGGCCTGTGGTCGACCGTCGACGATTACCTGGCGTTCGCGCGCCTGTTCATCGGCGGCGGCGCGGTCGACGGCGTGCGCGTGCTGCGACCGGAGACCCTGGCGCTGATGACCCGCGACCACCTGACCGACGCGCAGCGGGCCAGCACCACCATGCTCGGCATGCCGCTGCTCGGTACCGGTCACGGCTTCGGCCTGGGCGTGGCGGTGGTGCGCGATCCGGCCACGGCCTCACCGATGTTGTGTCGAGGGCACGCCGGCACGGTGGGCTGGCCAGGTGCCTTCGGTGGCTGGTGGCAGGCCGACCCGGTGGACGGCTCCATCTACGTCCTGCTCTCGCACTGCATGGTCGACCTCCCGCAACTCATGCACGGCATTGGACTCGGCGCCTACGCCGCTCGAACGGCGTTCCACGCCGCCGCGTCGGCGTGACGCCCGGCGAGCGCGTCAACGGCGAGCGCTCGTCACGATCGGTGCCCGCGGGATTGCCCCACGAACCGTTACGCCCTCACCGCGTCCCAGATGCGATCGACCACGAGCGGCAGCAGGCCCTCGATCGGCGCGCCGGCGAGCTGGCCGTCGATGGCCAGCATCGCCGTGCCATGCACGGTGGCCCACACAAACATCGCCAGCGCCGCCGCGTCGCCGGCCCGCACCAGTCCTGATGCCTGCATCTCGGCGAGCGCCTGCACCAGCACCTGGAATGCGCTCCCGGCCTGAGTCGACAACTCGGGGTCGCACGCCGCCTTGGTCTCGAACCCGCCGAACATCACGCGGTAGTGCGACGGATTGGCCAGCGCGAAGCGCACGTAGGCAACGCCCATCGCTTCAAAACCGGGCCGTCCGCGTCCGCCGGATTCCCACGCGTCCGTGAGCGCAAGGCGGAAGACGCGGAAGCCGTCGGCCGCCACCGCCGCCAGGAGCGCGGTCTTGTCGGCGAAGTGGCGATAGAGCGCGGTGCGCGACACGCGCAGCCGCACTCCGACATCGCGCATCGTGAGCGCGTCGACGCCGTGGGCGCGAATCGTGGCCACGGCCTGATCGAGCAGCGCCTGCCGGAGGTTGCCATGGTGATACGCATGGCGCCGCTTCCGCTCCGGCGCGGCCGCGCGCGTCGGTAGTCGTGGCGGTGCCGGTGGGGGTGGCGCCAGCGGCAGCAACGGCGCCAGCGGCGGCAGTGACCGAGACGACGAACGAGGCGCGGACGCACGCCTGGCGGGGCTCACCAACGTATCTTACAGTCAGGTGTTGACACAGTCAACATGACCAGCTACGGTATGTTGACGACGGCAACATCTGAACTTCGGTGCCGCCGCCAGCTCCGGTAGCGAAAGAGACGTGCGATGACCCTGCGACGTAACCCGCTCGAACTCGCCGGCTGGCTGCTGGCCGCGCTGGCCGTGGCCTTCGCTGCGGCGCTGGCCGTTGACCAGCGCGTGATCGAAGGCGCGCCCGCCTGGCTGAAGCCGACCAAGTTCGCCGTCTCCACGTCGATCTACAGCTTCACGCTGGCGTGGATCCTGCGCTGGCTGCCCGAGTGGCCGCGGCTGCGCCGCGTCGCTGCCACCACGACGGCGATCGTGTTCGTCGTCGAAGTGGCGCTCATCGCCGGTCAAGCGGCGCGCGGCACCACCAGCCACTTCAACACCAGCTCGATTGGCAACGCGGTGGTCTTCTCGGTGATGGGCGTGTCGATTCTGCTGCAGACGATCGTCGCCGGTGCGGTGGCCGTGGCCCTGTGGCGGCAGCCCTTTGCCGACCGCGCGATGGGCTGGGCCCTGCGTCTCGGCATGTCGATCGCGGTGGCGGGCGCGTCGATCGGCGGCGTGATGACGCAGCCGACGCGCGCCCAACTCGAGGCCGTGCGGACCACGCACGTGATGCCGCGCTCGGGCGCACATGCCGTGGGCGGCGTCGACGGCGGGCCCGGCCTGCCCGGCACCGGCTGGAGCACCCAGCACGGCGACCTGCGCGTGCCGCACTTCGTGGGCCTGCACGCCATGCAGGTGTTGCCGCTAGTGGCGCTGCTGTTGACGCGCGGCCGGCGCCAGTCCGGGCCGCGGTCCTCCACCCACCCTGGCGGCTCGGACGACGGGCTGACCACACGCGCCGTCGTCGGTGCCAGCGTCAGTTATGCCGCGCTCACCGTCATCCTGCTGGCGCAGGCGTTGCTCGGACAGTCGGTGGTGGCGCCGGCGGGACCCGTGCTCGTGGCGTTGTCGGTCTGGGCGCTCGGTTCAGCAACGTGGGCCTTCGTCACCGGGCGCCGTCTCGCGGCGGACCCGACGTTCGGGGCAGCTCGCCACGGCGTCGGGTGAGGCCGGAGACGGCCGCGTCCTTCAACGCCGCCAGGCGTACTGCAGTTTGGCGACCAGCTGGTTCGACTGCAACTGCCAGCGGTCGAGCAGCGACTGCACGTTGTGGTTGTAGACCACGAACAAGTCGGCCACGGGCGTCAGCGACCAGCGCAGTCGTGTGTTCACGCCGAGCGATTTCGACACCGTGTCGTACTGAACGTAGCTGGCCACGGAGAAATCGGACGAGACGTTGACGCGCAGACGGGTGCTCACGAGCGTTTGATCGAAGCTCCCCACCTTCAGCCGGCCGCGGTTGTGCTCGCCCGAGAACTCCACGGTGAAGAGCGCCGTGGGATTCCAGGCGCCGGTGCCAATCATCTGGCCGAGCGTGCCGTCGTAGAAGCCGCCGAACCACCACGTGAGCTGGGTGTAGAACCGGCGTTTCTGCGCCGTGCCGGCTTCCAGACGGTACTGGCGCCAGTGATAGCGGCCGGCCGGAATCACCACGCCCGTGGCGACCTCGAACGGCAGCTCGAGCCGCTCGCCGGTGGGGTTCACGTTGAACTCGAGGCGATCGCCAGACCGGAAGCGCCAGTTGATGGGCGCGGTGAACACGCGGTAGCTCACCCACTGCCCGGTCAGGTCGGTGGCCATGAACGGCCGGAACTCGTGCGACAGCTGCTGCAGCGGACCGCGGGCCAGGCGCGTGCGGTTCTCGAGATTCAGGTTGAAGAGCTGCGCGGCCGGACGCGGCACGAAGCCCACGGCGGGCGCGAAATCGCGGCCGATGCGCTTATAGGTGAAGGCGCCATCCCACTCGTCGTTGGGATAGTCGATGGTGACGCCCGCGGCCGTGGCGTCGCTGCCCGCGTGCTGGTCGGTGGCCAGCACCCAGGCCCCGGCCAAGATGTTGCGATTGCCTCTGAAGCGCGACGTCGCATACGTGAAGTCGCCACCGGCGAGCCAGCGTCCCGACTGACCCAGCGGATCGCCAACCGTGGCGATGGCGCCCACGGACGATTCCTGCCACAGGTTCTGCTTCACGCGGAACACGCCCATGAGCGACGGGTCGTTCACCACGCCCGGCACGTCGTTGGTACCCACGACCAGGCCTCCGAAGTTCGTGCCGCCGGCCCGGCCGTTCACCTTCGCGCCGGCGATGATGGGCACCTCGGCGCCGGCCACGAGTCCGATGCGACGGCTGAAGTAGGGCAGCACGTCCTGATTGAGTCCGAGTCCGAAGGCGAAGATGTCGCTGCCCTCGAGGAAGAACGTGCGCTTCTCGGGAAAGAACAGCGGGAAGCGGGTCAGGTTCGTGCGGCGGGTGTCGACTTCCGTTTCCGCAAAGTCAGTGTTCACCGTGGCCGAGGCCACCACGTTTGTGCCCAGGCGCTTGCTCACGTCCAGGCTGGGCTTCAGGTCGCCCTGCACACGCGCGCCCGGCGCCGGCACGCCCACTCCGGCGGCCGCTGCCGGCCGCACGCTCAGGCCGCGGCCCAGGTCGATGGCCGGCAAGTTCGTGAGCAGCCCGGCGCGGCTGGTCTGCGTCACCTGATACTGGCGCGCGGCCGAGGCCCAGCGGTCGGTCTCGAGCAGGGCCTGAACGCGGCGCTGCACGTTGAAGTGCCAGGCCGGCACGCCGGGCTTGAAGGTCAGCGTGAGGAACGGAATCCAGATCTCGGCGCTCCAGCCATCGGCGCGGCGCACAGTCGCCGCATCCCACACGCCGTCCCAGTCGGCGTTCTCGTTTTCACCGCCGGGATTGATGATGGCGTCGTAGCGGGCACCCGAAGGATTGACGGCAAAGACGTAGCCGGAGCGGCCGTCGAGCGAGGGCCCGAGCACGATCTTCACGTGATCTTCCTGGTTGAGCGGCGCGTCGCGGCGCACGCTGAAGCTCACGTTGCTGGCGTCAGCCGGCTGCGTGCAGTCGATGCCAATCACGAGCGCCTTGGGGCCGGCCAGCACGCGCACGGTCGTGCGTCCTGAGGCCGGCGCGCCCTCATTGGGTTCGGTCTGGCTGAAGGCGTCGATGGCGACCGACGCCGCCCAATCGGCGTCGTCGAGCCGACCGTCGATGGCGTGGGTGGGCGAAAGCCTGCCTGCCCGCACCTCCGGAGGCGCAGGCGTCTGCCCGTGCGCCACGGTAACCGTCGGCCCCCACAGACACATCATGATCAGGCTGAGACGGCACGAACGGGTCACGGCGCCAGCGCACCGCATGCACACATCACGATCATCAGAGGAATTCTATCAACGCAGGGCGAGACGGCTTGAATCCGGGCCGCGCCCCCCGTATCGTAGGCAGGCCGTCGCGCCCCGTCCGGATCGCGGCCGCTCCATTCGTCCAGGCACAGGGGATCCGCGATGACCAGCCGCCGCAATCGCCGAGAGTTCATGAACGTCACCGGAGCCACCGTGGCCGGCCTGGTCGGCGTGCCGCTTCTCGGGGCCAGTGCGAAGGTGCAGGCCGTGCAGGCGACCACGTCGGGCAGCGTCGATCCCGACATGGTGGTGCTCAACGCCGTGGTCTACACGGTCGATCCACGGGCGCCGCGCGCCGAGGCCTTCGCCATCACCGGCGGCCGCTTCACCGCCGTGGGCAGCAGCGCCGACATCAAGGCCCTCGCCGGCAGGAATACGCAGAGCTTCGACGCCAAGGGCATGACCATCGTGCCCGGCTTCATCGACTGCCACAACCACGCCGGCGGCGAGACGCTGCTCTACGAAGTGCTGGTGGGCAATCCGTTTGAAGTGGAGTTTGTCAGCATCCTCAGCATCGTGGGCAAGCTGAAGGCGAAGTCGCAAACGCTGCCCCCGGGCACGTGGATCGAGGGCTACTTCTTCGACGACACCAAGATCAAGGACACGCGCGGCCTGCACCGGAAGGACCTCGACGAGGTGTCGAAGGACCATCCCGTGGTGGTGCGCCATCGCGGCGGCCACACCAGCTTCTATAACACCAAGGCCTTCGAGATGGCCGGCATCACCAAGGACACGCCCAATCCGATGGGCGGCACCTACGACAAGGATCCCGACGGCCAGCTCAATGGCCGCGTCACCGACCGGGCCATGGATCCGTTCCGCAAGGTGGGCGCGCGCCAGACCTTCACCGACGCCGAAAAGGCCCAGCGCGGCCGCGACGGCATCGCCTACATCTCGAAGCAGTTCACGCGTTACGGCCTGACCAGCGTGCACCACGAGGGCGGCGATCTGGCAGCGATGCAGGAAGTGCGGGCCCGCGGCGAGTTGCTGCACCGCATCAGCTACGAAGCGAGCGGCCCGGTGCTCGAGTCGATGATCACGTCGGGCATCAAGACCGGCTTCGGCGACGAGTGGCTCAAGTTCGGCGCCACCGCGGAACACACCGTCGACGGCTCGTTCTCGGAACGCACGATGGCGCTGAGCGTGAACTATCCCGGCGTGACACCACCCTACAAGGGCAACGTCACCGAGACGCAGGACGTGCTGAACGCGTGGATCGAGCGCGTGCACCGCGCCGGCATCCAGGTGAACGTGCACGCCAACGGCGATGTCGCCATCGACAGCTTCCTCACGGCAGTCGAGCGCGCGCAGACGCTCTTCCCGCGCGCCGACGCGCGGCCGAAGATCACGCACTGCACGCTCATCACCGACGACCTGGTGAGGCGCATCAAGGCGCTGGGCGCCGTGCCGGCAATGTTCACCACCTACGCCTACTACAACCCCGACAAGTTCGTGTACTACGGCGAGGATTTGATGAAACGCTGCATGGCCTATCGCAGCATGCTCGACGCGGGCGTGATGGCCGCGGCCGGGTCCGACTTCAGCCCCGGCCCGTTCGCCCCGCTCATGGGCATTCAGGGGATGGTGACGCGCAAGGGGTGGGACGGCAAGACGTGGGGCGCCAACCAGCGCATCACGGTGGACGAAGCCCTTGCCGTGAACACCTACAACGGCGCCTGGGCGTCGGGTGAAGAGGCGATCAAAGGTTCGATCACCGCCGGTAAGCTGGCCGACTACGTGGTGCTCGCCGACGACCCGCACACGGTCAACGTCGAGAAGATCAAGGACATCCAGATCGTGCGCACGGTGGTGGGCGGCAAGGCGTCGTACCAGGCATGAACCGCCGCCACTTCCTGTCGAGCGGGACGTTCGCCACAGCGGCCTGGCTGGGCGCGCGCCAAAGTATGCTCGCCCGCACGCAGGCCACTGCGACGCCGCCGACACCAGCCGCACCGAGCGACGCGATTCCCTACGGCATCACCAAGCTGAACCTGAGCGACGACCTGCGCGACGGCTCGCTCTACGTGCCCAAGAGCTATCGCGACGACGTGCCGGCGCCGGTGGCGGTGATGCTGCACGGCTACAGCGGCTTTGGGGACGAGATGAAGTCCACCTTCGCAATCGCGGAGGAACTCGGCGTGGTGGTGGTGGCGCCGGATTCGCGCGACGTCACTTGGGGCCGATCCGCGCCCGGCTTCGACGCCGACGTGCGCTACATCGGCGCCGCCTTTCGCAAGGCCGCCGACCTCGTCAACATCGACCCGGACCGCGTGGCCCTCGGCGGCCGCTCCGACGGCGCCGGCTACGCGTTGTCGATGGGCCTGGCCTACGGCGACACCTTCAACCACCTGATCGTGATTGCCGGCGGCATGATGGCGCCGCTGCGCCGCAAGGGCAAGCCGAAGGTCTTCCTGGCGCACGGCGTGAACGACCAGCAGATGCCGATCGAGCGCACCGGACGTCTGTTCCAGAAGCAGCTCAAAGACGACGGCTACGACGTCACCTATCGCGAGTACGAGGGCGGCCACGCCACCCCGCCCGAGGTGGTGCGCGAGGCGTTCGTGTGGCTAGTTGGCCCGAAGAAGACGCCCCGATAGCGAGCGAGCTCGACCGAGTAATCGTGTAGGAAGTGCACGATTCTCCGCCCTCCAGGGGGACGCCTCAACCACTGGCGTTCGCCCGAAGTGGTCTCTTTAGAGCGGGTTACGCGATCGCTGCCGATCGGCACGTCGCTTGCGACATCAGGTCGCAGGAGGCCGATGATGCAGACCCAATCCCTCACCCGCACCGCATTCATGGCCGCACTGATGGCCGGCACCGTGCTGGCCGCGGCGCCCCACGCGGCGAATCCCGTTGCCCCGGCCACTCGCTCTGCGTCAGCAACGCGTACGACGCGCGAGGTCACGATTCCAGCCGGCACGCAGCTCCGGCTGCGCC
>JBDTWC010000011.1:0-12978 GCA_040006875.1 Acidobacteriota bacterium
CGGCGCCGACGATCGCGCCACGCTGCTCGCGGCGCTGCTCGAGGCCGCCCGGCACGGCACGAAGGTGTTGGTCATGGAGCCGCTGTCGCGCAAGACCTCGCCGTGGTGGAACACCTGGGTGGACGCGTTCGGGAAGGCAGGGGGGCGGGCCGACGAGTGGCGGGTCACGATCGAGCCGCCGCAGGTCACGCTGGCGCTAGGCCAGGCCACGGGGCTGAAGGCGGTCGAGGCCGGCGGCCGCACCCTCTGGATCTAGCGCGCGTCTACTGAAAGGAGCCGGCCACCGGGAAGCGCAGGCGCAGGGCCGAGGCGTAGGTGCTCGCCATCACCGAATAACCGTTGACGCTCGGATGCAGGCCGTCGCCGCCGAGCAGGCCGAAGCCGCCGTCGGGGCCGCAGTTGTTGCCCATCACGCCGTAGATATCGACGACGTAGACGTTCTGGCGGCCGGCCGCCATGCCCCTGATGGCGGAGTTGAAAGGCACGATCAAGTTGGTCGCGTTGAGACGCACGCGGCCCGTGTTGGGGTCGGTGCTCTCGCACGTCTGGAACATCGTGCTCACGAGCACCGTGGTGTTGTAGAGCCGCGCGATGTCGATCATCTGTCCGAGCGCGGTCACGACGGAGTTCACGCTCTCACCGTTGTTCAAGTCGTTGATGCCCTCGAGCAGGATCAGTCCCTGCGGCCGGAAGGTCGCCATCGCCTGTGCAAAACGCCCGCTCGACACCGCTCTGATGGCCTCGTCGCCGGGGACGCCGCGGTTCTCGACCGACACGTTCTGCGTCGGAAAGCTGGCCCGCAACTCGCTCTGCAACTGCGCTGGATAGGAGGTGGTCGCACCGGCGTCGAACAGGAAGGCGCCGTCGAACGACGACGTGGTGCCATAGGTGATGCTGTCGCCAAACGCCATGAAGCGGTTGGCGCCGAGGGCCGTCGGCGACGGCAGGGTGTCGCCGGCGACCGGCGGTCCGGTCTGGGGCGCGGCGCCGCGTGACAGCACCGAGCTCGGCGCCGTGGGCGACGACGGCGCCTGCGAACACGCGCCCGCGGCCAGGGCCAGGACAAGGAGCACGGCGGTGGAGCGAAGGTGGACGCGCGAGGACGTGTGCATGAGTGGCGAGGCCCGAACCCGGGGCAGACTGGTAGCATACAGCCTGCACGGGAGTCCTACCGAGTGGCCAACGACGCGACCTCGACCATAGTGGAACGGCGGCTGCGCTACATCGAGCGCCAGCGAGCCCTGCAGCACGAGGCTGCGGCCCGGGACCGCGGTCACGCCGCCCCACGCGGCACCGGCCCCCTCAACCGCCACGGCATGCCCACTGTGCCGACCGGTCAGCGGGTCGTGCCCAACTGGCCGGTGCTCGACCTCGGCGACACGCCCGAGGTGCCGCTCGACACCTGGCGGCTCGAAGTCGGCGGCCTGTGCGAGCAGCCGCTGTCGCTCACCTGGAGCGACTTCCTCGCCCTGCCGCAGGCCGACGACGAGAGCGATTTCCACTGCGTCACCACCTGGAGCCGCCTGAACAACCGTTGGCGCGGCGTCCGCTTCCGTACGCTGGCGGAACTGGCCGTGCCCACGTCCACCGCAGGTTTCGTGGCGTGCACGGGCTACGACCGCATGCCTGGCTCAACTATTCCCTACACGACCAACGTGGCGTTGGCCCGCGCAGTAGAGGACGACGTGTTGCTCGTGCACACCTGGGACGGTGCGCCGCTACCGGTCGAACATGGCGGCCCGTGCCGCATGATCACGCCCAAGCTCTATGCCTGGAAGGGCACGAAATGGATCCGCCGGATCGAGTTCCTGGCCGAGGACCGGCCCGGCTTCTGGGAAGAGCGCGGCTACTCCAACACCGCCGAGCCGTGGCTCGACGATCGCTATTCCGCCTGACCTGCCCCTTCCCCGCCGCCCCCTGCCGTGTTCAGTGCCACCGACCTTCGCCCGATGCTGGCCACGTCGCCAGACGCGCCCCCCTCGCTGGTCGATGCGAGGGCTGTTTACGAGCCGAAGTACGACGGCATTCGCGCCATCGTGCTCGTGGAACCTGGTCCCAAGCCGCGGGTACGGCTGTGGTCGCGCAATGGCAACGAGAAGTCGACGCAGTTCCCGGAGCTGGTGGCGGCGCTCACCGCGTGGGCGCCAGCGCTGACCGGCCCGGTGGTGCTCGATGGCGAGATCGTGGCTCTGGATGATGAGGGCGTGGCCGCCGGATTCCAGCGCTTGCAAGGCCGCATCAACGTGTCGGTGCCGGGCTACCGCTCGTCGGCACCGCATCAGACCGCCGAGGAGCAACCGGCGGCGTTTGTGGCCTTCGACCTGCTGCGCGATGGCGACATCGATCTGCGCGCCCGGCCGCTCACCGAGCGACGTGCCGCCCTCGAAGCGCGCTGCGCTGACCTGGGGTCGCCGCTCCTGCGCGTGAGCGAGCAGGCCGTGGGCGACGGGCGAGCGCTCTACCAGCGCGCCGACGCCGAGGGCTGGGAGGGACTGGTCGTGAAGCGCGCCGCCGGCCCGTATCGCGCCGGCAAGCGCAGCCCCGAATGGCAGAAGCTCAAGATCCAGATGCAGGACGAGTTCGTGATCGGCGGCTGGACCGACCCGCGGGGCGCGCGACCGCATTTCGGTGCCTTGATTCTGGGCACGCCGGAAGGCAAGGGCGGGCTGACCTATGTGGGCGATGTCGGCACCGGCTTCACCGCTGCCGAACTGACGCGGCTGGCGGGCCTGCTTGGCGCGTTGGCCACCGACGTGTGTCCCTTCGCGGTGCCGCCCAAGACACCGCAGACGGCGCACTGGGTGAAGCCGGTGCTCGTGGCCCAAGTGCGTTACACCGAGATGACCGACGACGGTCGTTTGCGCCATCCGGCCTATCTGGGGCTGCGCGACGACCAGCGCGCGGCGAGTGTGCGAGCGCCGAAGGGGCGGCACGTCGCGCATCCGCTGCGCTCGGCCGCTGCGCGCGCCGCCAAGGCCGCGCCAGCGGCGGCCCCGTCGAAGGCGACGCCGAAGATCGCGAGGCTGAAGGCCAAGACCGGGCGGAAGCGCGCCGTCACCGTCGCTGATCCTCTTGCCGCATGGGCCAGCGACGCCGACGCGGTCGTGGCGCAGATCGACGACCTGCAACCGCGCCGAAAGAACGGCCAGCTGGCCCTTCCGAGCGGCGACAGCGTCGACGTGACGAACCTCGACAAGGTGTTCTGGCCCGAAGGCACGCGCACCAAAGGCGACCTGCTGCGCTACTACACGCGGATCGCGCCGCTCCTGTTGCCGGTGCTCGACCGCCGGCCGCTAGTGATGAAGCGGCTGCCCAACGGCGTCGACGGGCCGTCGTTCTACCAGCATCGCGCGCCCGATCCGCTGCCGCCTGGCGTGCACAGCGAGAGCTTGCCCGACGACGACGTGCCGGCGCGCCTCATCGGCGGCTCGCTCACGACGCTGCTCTACATGGCGCAACTCGCGTCGATCTCAATGGACCCGTTCTTCTCCACGATCGACGCGCTGTCCACCCCTGATCAGGTGGCCATCGACCTCGATCCCCAGCCCGGCGCCACGTTCGCGAACATCCTGGAGGTGGCGCGCTGGGTCCACGAGATCCTCGATCGCGCCGGCGTGGTCGGTTTCCCCAAGACCTCCGGCTCGGAAGGCCTGCACATCTTCGTGCCGCTGCGCCCGGGCACGCCCTACCAGGCCGGCATGCTCTTCTGCCAGATCGTGGCCACGATGATCGCCACCGCGCATCCCACGGTGGCGACCGTGGAACGCACCGTGCGCAAGCGCAAGCCCGGCACGATCTACGTGGACTACCTGCAGAACATCGAGGGCAAGACGCTCGCCTGCGCCTACAGCGCGCGCGCCAGCCGCTTTGCCGGCGTGTCGGCGCCGCTCACCTGGGACGAGGTGCACGGCGACGCGCACCCGGAGCGGTTCACGCTCACCACCATGCTCGACCGCGTGCGCAGCGTCGGGGATCTGTGGGCCGGACTGCGACAGCACGAGGGCGTCGATTTGCTCGCTGCCCTGGCGAACATCAGCGGCTAGGGTCCAGCGGCCGGCGGCTGGATTCCGGCGCTCAGAACTGCACGCGCAGTTCGCCGATCACTTGACGGCGCAGGATGTCGCCGAAGATGTGCGACTGGATTTCCTTGTCGAGCAGGTTGGTGAACTTGATCGTGGTCGTGACCTTGTCGTGTGCCCATTTCACACCGAAGGCGCCATTGACCTGCGTGTAGGCATCAGTCGAGCCGTGGAAGCGCGAGTCGAGCACGTCCTGCCAGAAGGCGCTGTCCTGATAGCTCACATTCAGGTTGCCGAGGAACATGCCCTGGCTGAAGTTGAAGCCGGCGTTGAAGCGGTTGGCCGGCGGCAGGTTAATCTCGTCTTTGCTGAAGTCGGGCACGGGCTCGAACTGGTACGAGTAGTTGGCAAACACGTTGAGCGCGCGGTTCACGGCCGCATCCACGCCCAGCTCGATGCCCTTGTCCTTCACGGTGCCGAGGTTGAGATACGTGAACGACGACGGCAGGCCACCGCTGATGCACGTGGTCTGGCCGACGCATGACGGCGGCAGCACTTCTAGAATGCCCAGTGCGGTAGCGGGTCCAACCACCGCGAGCTTGGTCAACCAGCCGGGCGGCGGGTTGCTGGCCCGATAGCGGCCGTTCTGCGTGAAGAAGATGTCGTCCTTCGACTTGTTGTAGTAGAACGCCGCGGTGACCGTGGCCCGCTTGTGGATGACGCCGGTGTAGGCCGCCTCGAACGCATCCACCTGCTGCTCACGCAGGTCCTGGTTGCCCACCGCCCCGACCGGGAAGTTGTAGACCGGGCCGCCAGGCAGAGCCGGAATCACCGGGGCGAGGGCCGGAATGGCGCGCAGGTCCAGCTGATTGACGATGGTCACGTCGAGGAAGTTGTTGATCAGCGACGGCGCGCGGAAGGCACGGTTGAACGAGAAGCGCACCGACTGCTCGGGCGTGGGCTTCAGGATGAGGGCCGTGCGGGGCGAGAAGTTGGGCTTGTCGAGCACGCTGAAGCGGTCGACGCGGGCACCCACGACCAGGCGAAGGTAGTCGTTGATGAAGAACTCGTCCTGGGCGTAGAAGCCGCCTTCCGAGCGGCTGTCGCCGAGTGGCGCCAACGACAGATCGAACTGGTTGTAGCGCAGGTTGCCGCCGTAGCTGACCACGTTGCGGGTGCCGATGGCGTTGACGTTGCCATACTCGGCGTCGAACGTCTTGGTGTTGAAGTTGAAGAGGATCGGCTTGCCGGTGAGGTCGAACGAGAGCAGCGCGTTGGCGTCGCCGTCGAGGATGTTGGTGAACACGTTGAACTTCTGCGCGCCCTTGGTCCAGCGCGCCGAACCGTAGGCGAGCTTGGTACCGCGGTTCATGTCGAACGGTCCGATGCCGGTGTGGATGATGCCCTCGGTGCCGGCGAAACCGCCCGAGAACGACAGCTTGTACTTGCCTTGGGGTGCCTCGTAGTCGACGCGGGTATCGAACTTGGGCTGGCGCGTGCCGCTGTTGGCGAAGGCCGGGTAGGGCGTGTGCTGCGGGTTGTTGATCGTGCCCTCGGGCCGCGGCAGCGCGTCCTGACCGAGCGCGCCGGCCGAGATCTTGTAGGACCACCGGTCGTTGACCGCCGCCGCGTGGGTGGCGTTGAGGTACCAGAGCGAGCCATTTTTGGCGCCGTTGTCCTTGACCTCGCGGCCGAACGTGCCGACGCCCATGGTGAAGCTGTCGCCGGCCATCTCGCGCGGCGTCTTGGTGATGAAGTTGACCACGCCCGAGAGGGCGTTGGCGCCCCACACCGCCGAGGCCGGCCCGCGGATCACTTCGATCTGGCGCACTTCGTTGGGATTTACCGGCAGGAAGTCCCAGGCGACGAAGCCGAAGAAGTCGAGATAGAGGCTGCGGCCGTCGATGAGCGCGAGCTGCGACGTCGACAGCGTGGACGTGGCGCCGCGCATGTTGATGTTGAAGTCGCGGGCCGAGGTCTGCGTGATGTTCATCCCCGGCACCGAGCGCAGCAGCTCGGCGTAGTTGGTGGCCGGCGAGCTGGCGATGACGTCGCTCGAGATCACGCTCACCGTGGCCGGGGCATTCACCAGTTGCTGCTCGACCTTGGACGCGGTGACGATCACCTGCTCCTCGTAGATTGGCGGTTGCTCAGGAGTGGCCGGAGGCTGCGCCGGGGGGGCGGGCGTCTGGGCAAGTGCCGACGGAGCCAGGAACAGCAACGCAACGACAGCGGCGGAAACGTTCCTCACAGGTGCCTCCTCGAGCCGATTGCGGACATGCATGGTTCACATCTCCGCCGGGCAGGATTGGGCATTGTAGCCAATTCCGGCGCCGCCGAGCCCTGGTGGGACGGAAAACGGGTGCAACCGCGGCCGCGACGCGCGGGGCGACTCTGACGGCCGACCGTCAGGCGCTGGTGGCGGCGGTGCTGGCCCACTTCTCGAGCGATCGGGCATCCTGATCGAACTTGCGGATCCCTTCACTCAGCTTCTCCACCGCCATCGCATCCTGGTTGTGGAGCCAGCGGTAGCGCGGCTCGTCGAGGTGAATCTTCGCTTCGCCGTCGCGGGCCGCCATCTCGGGCGTGAGCGCGGCGACGAGATCGCCCTCGGTGGCCTCCAGCTGGGCGAGCAGTTCCGGGCTGATGGTCAGCAGGTCGCAGCCCGCCAGCTGCGTGATCTGCTCGATCCGGCGGAAGCTCGCGCCCATCACCTGCGTCTTGTAGCCGTGCTTCTTGAAGTAGGCGTAGATGCGCTGAACCGACTGCACGCCCGGATCCTCGTCGACCGGGATCTCGCTGCCCTTCGCCTTGCGGTAGTAGTCGTAGATGCGGCCGACGAAGGGCGAAATCAGGGTGACGCCTGCCTCCGCGCAGGCGACCGCCTGCGCGAAGCTGAAGAGCAGCGTGAGGTTGCAGTGGATGCCCTCCCGCTCGAGCCGCTCGGCGGCGCGAATGCCTTCCCACGTGCTGCCGACCTTCACGAGCACGCGGTCGCGGGCCACGCCGGCCGCTTCGTAAAGCGCGATGATGTCGTGCGCTTTGGCGACCGTCGCCTCGGTGTCGAAGCTGTGGCGGGCATCCACTTCCGTCGACACGCGCCCCGGGATGATGGCCAGAATCTCGCGCCCGAAGGCCACCGCCAGCCGGGTCATGAACGCTTCGGTCCGGGCCTCGCCGGCAGGCGCCGCGGCCGCAGCGTCGCGCAGCGCGCCATCGACCAGGTCGCGATAGCGCGGCTGCTGCGCCGCCTTGAGCAGCAGCGACGGGTTGGTGGTCGAGTCCTGCGGGCGATGAGTCCGGATGGCGTCGATGTCGCCGGTATCCGATACGACCACCGTGTAACGCTTGAGCGCCTCGAGCAAGGTCATGAGGGAATCTTACTAGGGGCTGGCGGCCAGGGGCTAGGGCCTCGACGGCCCGCCCGGATACACGCGCCGGATGGGCGCGCTACACTCGGCCATGGCCCTCCGACCCCTCGACGCGTGGCAGCAGCTCGAACGGCATCGCGACGCGATCCGCGACGTGCACCTGCGCACCCTCTTTGCCGGCGACCCCGAGCGCTTCGCGCGCTACTCGATGGTCATCGACGATCTGCTCGCCGACTACTCGAAGCAGCGGATCACCGCCGACACGATCCGGCTGCTCCTGGCGCTGGCCGAGGCCACGGGGGTGGCGGCGCGGCGCGATCGCATGTTCGCCGGCGAGCCGATCAACACCACCGAGGGGCGCGCGGTGCTGCACATCGCGCTGCGCAAGCAGTCGCCCGGAGCCGTGCTGGTCGATGGCCGCGACGTGATGCCCGACGTGGCCGCCGCTCTGGACCACATGCGCCACTTCACGGATGCGGTGCGCTCCGGTGCGTGGACGGGCGCCAGCGGCGCGCGCATCACCGACGTCGTGAACCTCGGCATCGGCGGCTCCGACCTGGGTCCGGCCATGGCCGTGACCGCCCTCACGCCCTACGGACGCGAGGGCCCGCGTCTGCACTTCGTGTCGAACGTCGACGGCGCGGATCTCAACGAGACGTTGCGCGTGGTGTCGCCAGCATCGACGCTCTTTGTCATCGCCTCGAAGACCTTCACCACTCAGGAGACAATGACCAACGCGCGCTCGGCGCGGGCGTGGCTGGGGGGCGCGCTCGGCGAGGCCGCCGTGGGCAAGCACTTCGTGGCCGTCTCCACCAACACCGCCGCAGTCGCCGCGTTCGGCATCGCACCCGACAACATGTTCGTGTTCTGGGACTGGGTTGGCGGCCGCTACTCGCTGTGGTCGTCGATCGGCCTGCCGATTGCGCTGGCCATCGGCTACGACGCGTTTGCCGCGATGCTCTCTGGCGCCTTCGAGATGGACGAGCACTTCCGCACCGCCCCGTTCGAGCGCAACCTGCCGGTGCTGCTGGGCCTGCTCGGCATCTGGAACACCGACTTCCTCGGCGCCGAAACCCACGCCGTGCTGCCTTACGATCAGTATCTGAGCCGGTTGCCGGCCTACCTGCAGCAGCTCGATATGGAGAGCAACGGCAAGCGCGTGTGCAGCGACGGCACGCCGGCGGACGTGCCCACCGGGCCGATCGTGTGGGGCGAACCCGGCACCAATGGCCAGCATGCGTTCTATCAACTGCTCCACCAAGGCACGCGGCTGGTGTCGAGCGACTTCCTGGCCGCCGCCGAACCGGCGCACGCGCTCCCTGGGCATCACGAACTGCTGCTCGCCAACTTCTTCGCACAGCCAGAAGCGCTGATGCGCGGCAAGACCGAGGCTGAGGTGCGGGCCGAACTTGCAGCCCAGGGCCAGACGGGCGACGAGATCGCGCGTCTCGCCCCGCACAAGGTGTTTCCAGGCAACCGCCCCACGACCAGTCTGCTCTATCGGCGCCTCGATCCGCGCACGCTGGGCCGACTGCTCGCGCTCTATGAACACAAGGTATTCGTGATGGGCGCGGTGTGGGGCATCAACTCCTTCGACCAGTGGGGCGTGGAACTCGGCAAGGTGCTGGCCACTCGCATCCGGCCCGAGATCGACGCGGCGGCCGACGTGACCGCCCACGACGCCTCGACCAACGGACTCATCAACCACTCCCGGCGCCTGCGGGCCACCCCGCGCGCGTGACGCCCGCGGCCGGCGCCGGGGTTTGCCGGCCTCCGCCGCGTTCGACTACACTTGTGCTTCCGGCAGTCGCTGCGGGCCCGTGAGTGGGACGCAGCGGTCTCCCATACGCGCCCGTAGCTCAGCTGGATAGAGCGTTGGTCTCCGAAGCCAAAGGTCGCAGGTTCGACTCCTGCCGGGCGCACCACCTCGCTGCTCGTCGTCCCGATCGTGGACTCCATGCGCCGCAGCTTCATCCAAACATTCCTGAGCACTGAAGCCGCCGGCAGCATCGTGCTGCTGGTGGCGGCGATCGCCGCGCTGGTCATCGCCAACTCACCGCTGACCGGCGCCTACGACGCGTTCTGGGCCACGCCCTTGGTCGTGGGCCCGCAGAGCCACCCGCTGGTCCTGTCGGCTCGCGGCTGGGTCAACGACGGCCTGATGGCCGCGTTCTTCCTGCTTGTCGGCCTCGAGATCAAACGCGAGCTGCTCGTCGGCGAGCTGTCGGCGTTACGTCAGGCGGCGCTGCCCTTTGCCGCCGCTCTCGGCGGCGTGGTCGTGCCGGCGCTTGTCTACGTGGCGCTGACCGGCTCGGGCGAGTGGCGCGGTTGGGCCATTCCGACCGCCACCGACATCGCGTTCGCGCTCGGCGTGCTGGCGCTCGTGGCGCCCCAGGCGCCCGCTGGGTTGAAGACGTTCCTGGCCGCGCTCGCGATCGTGGACGACATGTTTGCCGTGATCGTGATCGCGCTCTTCTACACCGCGCACGTGAACGGCGCGGCGCTGGCTGGGGCCGGCATCGCACTCGCCATCCTCGTGACCTTGAATCGCAGCCGGGTCACCGCGCTGGCGCCCTATCTGCTCGTGGGCGTGGTGTTGTGGTTCTTCGTGCACGAGTCGGGCGTGCACGCCACCATCGCCGGCGTGGTGCTGGCGTTCACCATCCCGACGCGCACGTCGATCAACGCGCTCGATTTCTCGACCCGCGCCCACGCGCACCTCGCCGAGTTCGCGCGCACCGAAAGCGGCGACCTGCTGGTCATCACGAGCCCGGGCCAGCAGGAAGCGCTGCTCGCGCTCGAGACCGACAGCACCGCCGTCGTCGCGCCGCTCCTGCGCCTCGAGCACGCGCTGCATTCGGCCAGCGCCTTCGTGGTCATGCCGATTTTCGCGTTCGCCAACGCCGGTGTGGCCGTGTCGATGGGCGGACTCCAGGTCAGCACGGCCGTGGCGGTCGGCGCCGGGCTGGTCGTCGGCAAGCCGCTCGGGATCACGGCGGCTGCGTGGCTCGCGTGCCGCGCTGGCGCGTCGTTGCCGGCCGGCGTGACCTGGACGATGCTGCACGGCTGCGCCTGGATCGCCGGCATCGGCTTCACCATGTCGCTCTTCATCGCCGGACTCGCCTTCGGCGAGTCGGCGGCCTTCGACGCCGCCCAGGTCGGCATCATCGCCGGGTCGGTCGTGGCGGCAACGGTCGGTGTAGTGGTGCTGCGGCGCACACGACCCGCGCCTTAGGGTCGGCTCGTCACCTTCCGGAGACCGCGATGACCCTGACGCCCACTGCACTCGGCCGGCTTCACCAGATCGCCCAGCGCGTGAACGACATCGGCCGGGCCACCGCCTTCTATCGCGACGTGCTCGGCCTGCCGCTGCTCTTCGAGGCGCCGCCCAGCCTAGCGTTTTTCGACTGCGCCGGCGTGCGCCTGATGCTGTCGCCGCCTTCGCCCGGCACGGATCATCCGGGTTCGGTGCTCTACTTTTCCGTCGACGACATCCAGACCGCCGCGCGCGAACTCGAGCACCGCGGCGTGACCTTCACGACGCCAGCCGCGAAGATCGCGACCCTCGCGGACCGGGAGGTGTGGCTCGCGGCCTTCGCCGACAGCGAGGGCAATCCCCCGGCGCTGATGGCGGAGCCGCGGCTCTCCTGACGCGCATCTCAGGCCACGACGGCGCGGTCGGTAATCTCGAGCGCCTGGTCGATGAGCGCGAACGCCTCGCGCATCTCGCCCTCGGTGATGCACAGCGGAGGATTCGTGAAGAACGTGTGCCAGCGCACGAACGTATAGAGACCAGCCTCGCGGAACGCCTTGCCGAGCGCGGCCATCTCCGGTGACGAGCCGGCCATCGGCGCCATCGGCTCCATGGTCGTGCGATTGCGCGTCAGCTCGATGATCCCGAACAGGCCGATGTTGCGCACGGCGCCGACCGACGGATGCTTCGCGGCCAGTTCCTGGTGCAGTTGGCCCATGAGCACGCCCATCGTACGCGCGTTCTCGATCATCCCCTCGTCTTCGTAGACGGCGATGGTGGCGAGCGCCGTGGCGCAGCCGAGCGGATGGCTGTTGTAGGTCAGCCCGCCATTGAACGCCTTGTCCTTGAAGTGGTCGGCGATGCCGCGCCGCATGCCCACCGCGCCGAGAGGCACGTAGGCACTCGTCAGGCCCTTGGCCATGGTCATCAGGTCGGGCACGACGTGCCAGTGATCGACGCCAAACCACGTGCCGGTGCGGCCGAAGCCGGACATCACCTCGTCGCAGATCATCAAAATGCCGTGCCGGTCGCACAGCGCGCGCACGCCCTGCAGGTAGCCATCGGGCGGGATGATGATGCCGTTGGTGCCGCTGATGGTCTCGAGGATGAAGGCGGCGATGTGCTTGGGCCCTTCGAGCTCGATCACTTCTTCGAGGTAGCGGAGCGACTGCGCGGCCGTGTCCCAGCCGCGCTGCAGGCCGTGGTACGGGTCGAGCACGTGCACCACGCCGGGGATCCCCGGCTCGGCCCCCCAGCGGCGCGGATCGCCCGTGAGGGTGAGGGCGCCGGCGGTGCCGCCGTGGTACGAACGGTAGCGGGCCAGGATCTTGTGCCGGCCAGTGACCGCGCGCGCGATGCGAATCGCGTTCTCGTTGCTCTCGGCGCCGCCGTTGGTGAAGAAGAACACGTCCATGTCGCCGGGCGTGATCTCGGCCAGCTTGGCCCCGAGGCGCGCCCGCGCTTCACTGGCCATGAAGGGATTGGTGTAGGCGAGCATGGCCGCCTGGTCCTGAATCGCCTTGATGATCTTGGGGTGGCCGTGGCCGGCGTTGACGCACATCAACTGGCTGTTGAAGTCGATGTAGCGCTTGTCTTCCGGGGTCCAGAAATGGATGCCCTTGGCGCGCGCCACGGGAATCGGATCGACGCCGCCCTGGGCCGACCACTCGTAGAGCGAGTGCTTCCGGCACATCGCCACCATCTCTTCACCGGTCATGCCCGGCGTGACCACTGCGTGACTCATCGACGACTCCTTGGCCATGCCCGGCCGACCGCGAGAATGGCCCCAGCATAGCCGACCGGCGGGGGTGGCGGCGACACGCGCTCGAGAGCTGGACAAAAGCCGTCGGCCGGGCGAATCGGACTACGATTCCTGTCGACGATGTATCTGGGGCTGCTCGCCGTCGCCGGGGTGACATCTGCCGTGCTGGCGGCCAATGCCTGGCGCAACCGGCGCTACCCCGGTTTCGCCTACTTCGCCGCGATGGAACTGGCGGCCGCCTGGTGGATCCTCTGCTATCTCGGTGAACAGCTCGATCCGGAACGGTCGCTGGTCTGGTTCGCGCTGAAGTTCCCCGCTATTGGTGTGATCCCGCCCAGTTGGATGCTGTTCGCGCTGTGCCAGACCGGCCGTCGCCCGCGCAGCCGCGCCTGGGCGCTGGCCTATCTGTGGCCGGCCGTGCTCCTGCCGCTCGCCGTCACCAACGACGGGCACAGGCTGCTCTTCTCGGAGATCGTGCAGGGGGCCGAGCTGGTCGGCGTGAACGGCCCGCTGTTCCCGGTCCACGTGATCATCGGTTACGTGTTCTTCGTGGCCGCGGCGGGCCTGCTGCTG